>JANOAI010000653.1:0-31975 GCA_031411055.1 Pirellulaceae bacterium | reverse complement strand
CTGAAGCGAGCTGATCGCTCGACAGCCCAAGATCGACGAGGACTACATCGATATTCGAGATATTGAGTTCGACAAGAAGTTTGGGCAGGGTTACATAGCTTGCTGCAATGAACTTGCAGCGGTCCGTATCTCGAACGATATCGAATTCTTCCCACAGCGCCGCTTGCGTCAATTCAACCGCAGTTGGATCTCGATCCATCCCGATGAACAGTCCGTTCGGCCCAACTCCTTGGATGAATTGCCGAGCGTGCCCGCCTCCACCGAGCGTTCCGTCGACGATCTTCGACGATGGTGTGAGCTTAGCCCATTCCAATATTTCGGTGAGCATGACAGGAACATGCGCTGTCTTGTTTGTCGCCATGTCCAAAGAGCAGAATGCCCACGATCGGTTGAAAAATAACTCGTAGCTTGAAAAGAAAATTCGCCAGCGTCGGGCAAGGAGGATTGCTGCTTCGCAACCTTCCTCAGGAAAGAACTCGTGGCCGTAAGTTCTCACCAAGCCCGAGCCGGTGAACCGTTCGTCGTTCTCTCAACCGTTGTGGGATCTCAAAATCGACTCGATCAGCATATCCCAGCCGGGTTGCCAGTCAACCATTTCGGCTGGAGCGGAGGCGTCAAGGCTTGTGACCTCGGTTCGTAAGTGTCTTTAGCGTAAACGTTTGCGTCTGAGAAAAGAATTTCCGCGGCTCGCCGAAAATCTACCCACTTGCGACATGGGGAACATCTGTACAGCATCCAATTCAGGGAATTCTCCTCTTTCAAGAAGCCGCGAATGAGGAAGCCGATCCCCGATTGCACAAGCGAAACAGCTTGATAAAGCGATGGCACGCCGCTCGAGGGCTCACTGACGAACCTTCTTGTCTAACTCAGTTAGTGCAAATCGGACGCTAACCACGTACGCTTGCTCGCCCTCTGTCCAATGACCGTAAGTCGTCGTTACGAAGGTGCCGTCCGGTAGCAGCTCAACGCCTGGATAAGTGCAATCTGCCCCCTTGGTATTGTCCATGATCCGAACGCGATACTGACCTTCCGTACCATTCACGAGATCGTCATACCTTCCTACCCACCCTACCCAATCGCCTTTGGTAGCGCTCACATGCGTTGTGTCTCGAAAGCTGATGAAAAGTCGCCCGTCGGGCGCGTACTTTGCTACATGTCGGTCTCCCGTCAGGGCGGCAGGTAGTTCGCGTGGTTCCGTCCACGTTAACCCTTCATCATTCGAGAAGATGACGAACGAATTGTATTTCCGAGAATTTTCACGCAGCAGGACGGCGATTTGTTTTCCATCCGGCGAACGTAACGCGCCGGGTTCGCAAAGATTCGCATCGGGGAGCATTGCAATGGGGACAGGTGTACTCCAGGTGAGGCCACCATCTTTGGAAAGAGTTGTTAATACCCAAAATCGCCAGGGCTTGGCTGCGGATGAGGTGAAATCGCTGTGTGGCCCGCGCACACGATACTTTTCTTCATCGCCGCCACGAATAAAGCGTCCATCATCATGAAAGAAAGCGAGGTAATGCCCAGCTGTCTTAAGTTCAATGACCGATGCCATGGTAACGACGCCACCAAAATTTCCGATCGGTTCTAGTTCGCTCCAGACTTTCCCATCGTCTTCAGACACCGCCATACGGATTGGATACAAGCCACTAAACATGATGATACGCTTTTTTCCGGCGGCATCGACAACACGATGCAATGTCGGCACTTCAAGAGAGGACTCCCATGACTTCGGTGTCGGTAGGCGATCGCTCCAAGTAAGTCCGCTATCCGAACTGCGATTGTAAACGATAGCGCCTCTACCGTGGCCTTTGGGATAGACTACCAGCAGCGTTTTGTTGTCTTCGAGCAGTAGCGTGGTTGGATGCCCAAGATATTGGCCAGCTTCTCGATCAACAATGATTTGCCGATGCTTCTCCTGACTGATATCGACGATCGGAATCGAATAACCAGGAGCCAGTTTTGTCTTGAGCCCTTTCGGAACAATCAGTGCTATATCGCCCTTTTGTTCTTGCGTCGGCTGTGCAAAACAGAGAACGAAGTCAAAACATAAAACAATCCCAAGTGCTAACAATACTCGAAGTGCTTGCATCTGGTTGTGTCCTTCGGGAAGACAGAGAGGTAGGAGTGAGCTTTGTAATCACGATTGTACAAGAAGAAACGATTCGCGGCACAGCCATGACCGATAAATGCCTTCGCCTAGAAAATCCTTTGCGGCGTGGTGGGGCGTGTTTCGGCCAGGCTAACGATTTTCCTATTTTCTAGTTGAAGCTCGAGAGAGCCGCGGAACAGAAGAAGCGAAGTTCAAAGCCGCTATTCTTCCAATTCAGTAAGATTGATGCTTAAAAGAATAGTGCTTTGTCTAGAGCAATTCTTGAATAGGTGTAGCGAGTAAATTCCAAATGGTTGCGGTGCTGCGCGAGCAGCCCGGCGCATTCGAAGGTCGGATTTGCCAGGCCGAACGAGCCTTCGGCAAGCGGCAATACACCCGGCTGCTTGCGCAGCTCGGCTACAATCGCGTTGAAAAAGCGCTACACCCACGTGAGAACTGCTCTAAATTAGATGTTTAGGTACGACGGACTTCTAGTCCGTCGACAAACGTTGGCACCGACGGACTAGAAGTCCGTCGTACACGCTCAACTCAACCCCAGTTTCTAATTTGGATAATGCACTAGCCGAAGACGGCGTTTTCGTTTGGCTAAAACGCTCTCGTTTTTCGCCTGGTCGGCTCGTTCGTAAATTCGGTGAAATAGAGATCTGCAAAACTGGAATCGACCGATGTTGCTTGCCGAATTCCACTGGGTGGAGCTGACAAGGTCGCCAAACTCAAATTGGCGGGAGCTGTGAACGACCGGAGACTCGAGATTCCTTGAGCCGCTCGCACCGCATTCGAATCAAAGGCGTTGACGACTCCGTTTTTGTCGACATCAAAGAGATTCGAGATTTGGCCGGAGTTTACGCCTTGTTTTGCACGTACCTGATTTGTATCAAAGATATTAATCGTAACCTGCTGCGATGGGAACGGAGCAGAGGGCGAAACGTCGAATCGGGCATTGCCAAAGTAAAACACGTCGTTTACGGCTAAGCCAGTGCTGGAATTTGCAAGAACGGTGATTCGCAACCAAGAGTTCTGAATCGCATTGTCTGCGAAGCTGAGCTTCACGCGATCGGTTCCACCTTGCCCACCGCCAGAGAATGTGGATACCGTGACGTTTGGATTGATAGACACGAAATTAGGTGTTGAACTAGTGAAGTCGCTCCAAGCCGCAAACTGGAAGCTACTTGCTGAGATTCCTGCCAAATTGCCCGCTCCATTGATGTCGACGACCAGCCCATTCAAGCCGCGTGAGTAATTCGAATAGTTGGCTTCGGTGGTTGTTCCGCCGGGTAGTAAAACCAACCTTGATGGGTCGATGGCATTGATGGGGTTGCCAGATCCGTCACCGAAATTAGCGTTCGTCGAACGGTTGTAAAACACCTGTCGGTTCGCGATCATTGCATTTACAGGGAACGTGTAATCCGCCACAACGGGAAGATGATCGCAGACATTCCGAAGAAGAGTCAGTAGTTCGAATCGATTGGCAAAGCCAGGCAGCGCGGTGCTACTGGGGTCATCAATGTTTCCATTGACGGGAACGGTTCCATTGTTACCAAATGTATGATAGCTGCTTGGACGGTACTCCAAACCGACGCCGTTCGCGAATTCACCCGAGTTCAGCTGGAAATCATAGCGATCATCGAGCCCACCACCGTCAAGTCCATTGGCAGGCGTGACGGCGGGTGCTTGCGTGAATATATCTTTGAATGAAGCATTGGAACTCCAGTTGCCTGGGCGGCTGATGGGGTCAAAGGCCTGTCCATTCCCAGCCGATAGAAACTCTACATAGCCTGCATCAGAACTACTTGTAACATTAAAGTCGCCAACATAGATAATATGTGCGCCTTGCCCAAGAGCATCCGAGTCATTGCGAATCGCTTGAGCTTCCATCAGACGACGAGACTCTCCATCGGACGCTGACTTGAGGTGACTGTTGTAAACGTAGAAGTCAGATTCGCCGAGCGTGCCAACAGGACGGAATTTGTATCGGAGCGTTTGCCTAGGAGCTCCTGTCGAACTAGCTGTTCCAATCGCAGCTTCGTTGAGTAGCTGTAACGTCGACGAATTGTAAACCACCCCTTGGGTGCCGGCACCTGTCGTGCCGCCATTGAGTGATCCATACGCATAAGCGGTCGTGCTGTAGGTATTGTTCAATGACGCGGCAACAATCGCCGACGTCGTCGCTTGACTCAATACTTCTTGTAGAGCAAATAGATCGACAGGACGCGAAAAACCAGCGACGATCTCTGTCCCCATCGCTTGTAACAACGTTCCGAAACCCGCTCGCGGAGTACCGGTTCCGCTTGCTCCAGAGATGTTCCAACTGACGATCCGAAGCCCTCGCGTACCCGTTGCCGAATTCTGTACCGTCAGGAGAAATGTGGTTGTCGTGGTAACTAGCCCATCCGACACACTCAGTGTAATGGTCGTTGTCCCCGTTTGGCCAGTGGCGGGAGTCAAGGTTACGGTTCGATTTGCATCAGCACCACCTAACACGACACCAGCATTGGGAAGGAGGGCCGTATTGGACGAGGAAGCAGAAACGATCAGGTTTGCAGAGGCAGTTTCATTATCGCCCACCGTAAATGCAATCGGCGAAGTCGCCGTTTGATAAGGCGTAATGATGTCAGCCGGTTTGGTGATTGTCGGAGCAGTATTGACAGGTCCGCCACCGGCCGTGGCATTGAATGTAAAGTCATCGATGCCGATGCCGTCGTCCGCTCCGGATGCATTTACGTCATTCCAGCGAATCCAGAAGGTAGCTCCATTCGGGATGCTGAGCGAGCCAATCGTGGCCGAGCGATTCGCACGATTGGCAGTTGCGTTTCCATCCAGAGCGGTGCCATTCGTGCCTATCGTCGTTGGTGCAACTATGTCCAAGTTATCGACGTCAATCCAGGTGCCGGTCGTTAAGTCCGTTGCATTGAGACTGTACTGAAAATCAAGCTTGTCCTGACGTCCAGCCGTACCCAGTCGCCATTGCTCTCCCGTGTACCCGATTGTCATGGACAGCAACGTCTGCCCGGTTCGGTTCTGTATGGCAGCTCCAACGGTCGGCGTGTTTGAATTGCTCAGTAAAGTCCCAAACGCGCGGTCCGTTGATCCGGTTGCACCAAAACTATATGTGTCGCCGCTACTTTGATTACCGTTGGCAGCCGTATACAGCGTGCTGCTATTCGTACCAACTTCGTTGAAACTCCAGCCGCTCGGTGTGGCTGAGCCGGTACCCGAACTAGATAACGAGTCAAAGTTCTCAGTATAAGTTGAGCCGGCCGTCATATATTGAATACTGGCGGTTATCGGACTTCCGGATACAACAGAATCGATCCAAGTTTGATAAATATCAACGCGAGTATCGTAGGACTGATCGCCGATCGAGGCGTTTAACTTTTCGCCTCCTGACGTTACGCCAGCAACTAAGAGCGCTCCACTGACATTGATAAATGCCGGACCGCCAGAATCCCCTGGCGCTGTATTGCTTTCCGTATTGTTATCAAACGACCAATGGATCAGCGTTGATGAGACTCTGTCGATCGGAGTTGTCCCAACCCGTTTAGTCCCAAACGACCCATCCGTACCAGTCGTTCCGGTTCCACCTCCGCCAAACCCAACTAGCGTCAGGCTCGTACCTACGGTTGGGGCAGATCGATAGATTTGAGACGGTGTCACACTGGTGACATCCTGATTCAGCCGAAAGAGAGCGATGTCATTCGCCGTATCAGTCCCGAAAGTAGCTTCACTATAGTTCGGATGGACGATAACTTGGCTGGTTTGGATTGTCGCGCCGCCAACAGTAAAACGGCCTTGTGTATTTCCAAGGACCACGCCTGCATCGACTGCGCAGTGAGCCGCCGTAAGTACGTAGCGAGGCGAAATCAGAGTCCCGGTACAAAATCCACCGGCTGAATCGCCAACAATCCCAACCGACGGATATTGAGTCGTTGTTGTACCATTGATGATCCTCGACACAAAACCGGTGCCGATATTGATAACGCCAACCTCGTTCGAATTCGCTCCACTACCATCTAAAAAGTTGATTGCACACAAACGACGGAGTTCCAGTTGTTCGATGTACATTCGGCGGCGGCGAAGACGAGATGCAGACGAATGGTGCTTTCGAAATTGACGTGATCGCATAATGACCAACTTGGTTAGCAATGAAATGAAAAGGATCGCCGGATTCCGCGAAGCCACCACTCGTCGCCGAACACTCGTCAATCTAAGCAAGAAACATGTGTTCAGCGATGCCAAAATTCAAGAAAAAAAACAATGATCGCAGGGCAAATTGAACTCACTCTAACGTCGCTCCAGCGCTGCTCTCGTTAACATGAGAACAAGCAGAGGAGAAGTTCATTGCGATTGTCCAATGCGACTTTTTACGCTCCAAACCTGGGATCTTTCGAACATTTGGCGATAGGGTGGATCGTATTTCTGAACCAAGCAATGGAGGACTCAGAATGACTCGTCTTCCAAAGTCGCTGATCAAAATGTGAAGAAAATTTCATGGATTAGTTTTCCGTTTCAACGTGGCGAGAAACAGTCCTTCACTTTTCGAAACGAAACAATGGACGAACGGAAGACTTTCGCTTGTCCGACGCCGAGTTCTTTCATGCATCCTCGACTGAGGCAATCCAACGTTCGATGGTCTTCAGCGGTGGCGGTTCTTGCTCTCGCATCATCCGCTTTCCTTCGCTTGTTTGAGCCAGAGATATCAAGCGGTCATGAAGCTCATGTGCGTTTTGAGTCGCCAGCGTGCTTGCCGAATCGATGCCTGCCATGACCAATAGTCCCGAGCCCATTGCGGTCAATCTATCCACTTGGCAAACCAGGAGCGATTGATGCTGCCATCGGGATACCAATTGAGCGTTAATCCAGCTTGTACCCAGCTCTTGAGCAACTTGTTCGGGATCTCGCGAGAGAAAATCTTCGATCGTATTGCAACCGATGGCGTGGAATCGAGCCGCCGTTTTGGGACCAATCGCGGGTGCATCAACAATCGGGCTCGCCAACGTGAGTCTCTTCTTTTTTGCAGAAGGTTCTTTTTCCGAATCCCTTTTATCGGGAGACGTTGGCTTAGACTTGGGAATCAACGTAGTTTCGCGAGCTCGTTGGGATACGACGGGCACCGAGGCGACAAAATGACTGGGAAGCGAGGCGATCTTTGCGAGTGGAGGATTCTCTGGTGGGCTGCGACTTGCAACTCTCTGAATTGGGACACTCTCGACGGGGACACGGCTTGGAACGGCAATCGCCGCTTTTGGAGTTGCGAATTCGATCGACGGTATTTTCGCTTCTATTTGTTCTATTTCTTTCGCCGCTGGCCGAAGTTCGGGCATCTTTTGCCGAACACCCTGTACCGTCCTTTGTTCGATCGATAGGTTGCGAGTGACTCTTCCTGTGCTCAAGTATTCGTCGAGGATATTTTGGACTTCAGCACGTCGTTCTGATGACTCCATCGCTTGAACGATTTTCTTGGCTGGGATTTGCACTCCCGCCATGATCGTTGGCAAGGTTAGCGACATCTTGGGAAGGACACTCGATGACTCCGACGCAATGCGATCGAGTGCACTGCCCCAGGCCGTTTGAACGGCGACAAACAGTTGCGCCAGAACTTTCTTCGATTCGGTTCCTAAGGCGAGTTTTGGAAAACGACTGGCTTCATTCATGTTGTAGTCGTCGAGAAGTACTTCGTAGTACTGATGAGCATACGTTGCTCCTTGATGAATACCATCCGTTAACCAATCTTTGCTGTTGGATAGTTCGAACATCTTAAGTTGAGTATCGTTGCAGCAAACTTGGTAAATCTCTTGGTAGGAGCAGCACACACTCCATTCCAGCGGCCGATGAATGACAGACTCGCGCGGAGATTGAGCAGTATGAAGAGGCATAAAAGGATCGGTAAAGTAGTGGCTTAAGACGCCTATCGCATATGCGGCATCTTTCCAATTGGAAGAACCTAACAAACGATAGACTCGCTCAAGCCATTTGGCACCCGTTTTTGCAGCACCTCCCCAATAGCCGTCGGCAACGTGGACTACGTGATTCTCGAAGTCTTTGAAAACCGTATCTGGATCTTTAGCTCCACGAAGATAGTCGGCGTAATGTGCGAGGAGCAGATTTGCGAGGTACATTCCCCGAGGAGTTGTGACTTCCCACAAAGCGTCGATCGCAAAAAAATGATGCGTACTCTTGCAATGTGCAGCCCGCAAAATTGCAACCATCGTATCCATATTCAATCCATTGAACGAAGAAAATCGTTTTGGCTAAGTCGTGAAGCGAGCAATCGTTCAGGGATCGCTTGACAGTGATAGCAAATCCAATCACCTGGGCATAAGGTCACTTTAGCGATCAAGTCCGATGACATATCGACCGCGAGTAAGGTGAGTGTACTCCTAAGACCTATTTTTATTTTAGGCTGGACAGCGCGAGTTTGCGCTGCAGTCCAGGCTTTAGAAACGGTCCGGCTTAGAACGATTGAATTTACTGGGTATTTGTAACCTCTCCCACGAAGACGTGGGCGAGGTAACGCCTAAGCTGCACGACCTCTTAAGGCGTGAAGAAGTCCTCGAACTCTGGCTTTTGTCAAAATCGGTCCCGGAAAAACCGCCGCGAAGTATCATTCGTTCCAATAAAGGACGGCATTATGAGTTGCACGACCGACAGCCACGATATCGATGTCACCGTCGTTGTCGAAGTCTCCGGTCGCTAAATCTTCGACCGCAACTTGCCCAGGCTCCAACAATGTACGATTCCATTTTCCTTCTTGTGGCGAAACGGGGTCGAAAATTCGAACCCCGGACCGGTGCTGATCGCTCAGGGTATCTCGGACCCCAATGATCAACTCTTGTTCAGGATCTCCGTCAATATTTGCGACCGAAACAGCATGCCCCCACTTAAGCTGCTCATCGATAACATGCCGTGTCCAAAGCGATTCCTGTGATGCTGGCTCGGTGTAGACGACTACTTTGTCGCCATGCCAGGGCTCAATCGTTGCAATGAATTTTTGGTAGCCGAGCGTCCCGAGCCGAATTTCACTCGAACCAATGGCGGGTGCTTCGCCGGTTTGCCCCGTTCCCAGGTGAGTCCGAACGATCCCGGTCGCCGATTGATTGAGATGAGTTACCCCTTCGAAACTCGCCGCCAACAGCTCTTGCTTACCATCCCCGTTCAAGTCGACAACGTCAAAGTTGTGCATCACATGTAATGAATCATCGATGACTCGCATGGGCCATAATTCAAATGCCTTGCCGGGGTCCGGCGTAAACGAAAGCAAGCGAACGCCAGCTTCCTGGAAGCCAGGGGCTTTCGAGTGTTTCCCCTTGAGCGGCGCTACCACGAGATCCATTTTTCCATCATGATCCCAGTCACACCACCGCATACGATGAGTCGTTGGTTCGTCGGCCAAAGGGCGAAAATGCCACGCTTGGCGAGGATCGGCGGGGGAATGTAACCACCCAATGGCGCCACCCGAATCACTGTTGTTGAACTGCCAATCGTAACCAATCGCAAAATCAACGTGGCCGTCGCCATCAACGTCGAAGGGTGCAAAGCAAACATTATCCTGTTTAGCATCCGGGGTTGCTTGCATCACATGGGTTTGCCAAGTCGGATTCTCTAACCAAACGTAGCGTTTGCTATCGGCTATCGCTATGTCCAGTTTGCCGTCGCCGTTAATGTCCAGCGACAACACCGCATAACCAACCCCTAATTCAATGGGAAGAACTTCAGCCCGCCAACCATCTGCTGCCGTTACGATTGGGGTGAAAGACGAGCAGGTCAGCGTAACAATTAAAAGCAACGTATTGCAGCGTGGCATTCGAATGACCTTCTGGAAATGGGTCCATCAAGGATGGGAACCGTGTAGGACAACGGTCCGGACTTTTTTAAAACAAGTTTCGCGTGCGCTCTTTGAGCAGCCAATCCCATCGAAATCAAAGGAAGTCGAGGAAAATGGGCAAGCATGTTTTACACTGATCGCTACAGCTTTTGTCGGCCGCTGAGGGCATCCGCAAGAATTTCTTTATTCGTATATTCGAGTACACTGCCACTTGTTACCCCGCGGGCCAGGCGCGTCATCTCGATTGGAAACTCGGACAATAAATTGGAAATATAGAGGGCCGTTCCGTCGCCTTCGACGTTGGGGTTAGTTGCCATGATGACTTCGGCAAAATTGCCGGTTCGCACCCGTTCGACTAGCGAATCAATAGTTAGCTGATCGGGGTTGATTCCGTCGAGCGGAGCGATCCTGCCAAGCAGGACATGATAAAGTCCACGATAGACGCCGGCTTGCTCCAAGGCCATGAGATCGCGAGGTTGCTCGACAATACATAGCCTCGAATGATCGCGACGCGGGTCGTTACAGATCGGGCAAAGTTCGCTTTCAGAAAGGTTAAAACAAGCCTTGCAATAACGAACGTTTTCACGAACTTGTCGAATGGAATCCGCCAGTGCCAAAGCTTCGGATTCATGAACGCGAAGCAGATGAAAAGCTAATCGTTCAGCCGATTTCCGACCGATTCCTGGTAGCTTTCCTAGTTGGTCCACCAGGTTTGAAAGCGCGGACGTCGATTCTGACATAACTTCTTTCTACTCGGCCAGTTGAGCCAACATGCGATCCACACCCGGTATGCCGAGATCGCCGACGATTTCTTGAACGGCTTGCAAGTGAATTTGTTTTGCACGTTGAATGGCTTGATTGATCGTCTCTTCGATCTCCGATTCGAGCGAAGCTTTATCACCCGCATCCATCATTCCTTGGTCGATTTCGAGCTTTTTCAAGGTACCTGACCCAGACAGAATTACCGAGATGCGCCCGGAACTCGATTGCGACTCGACTTCCGTTTGAGCCATTTTGTCTTTCATGGCTTGGATTCGAGGCATCATTTGCCCGGCACCACGCACGAGCTTGGAAAAGTTCGTTAGATTCTCAAACATTTTTTTCTTTCATAGCCCAACGCGAAACATATAAATCCCAATTTTTGACATCAGGCCACGGGTCGTTGGATGGGATTTCAAGCTTTGGCATGAGGACTATTTGGGCGGAAAAGCGATCCGACGAAAGCTCGATGATTCTCTTTCCGGCTTTCTGCTTGAGACAATGATAGGTCCCCGCTGCCCAACGTGAAACGTAACCTCGATCTTCGCCCAAGGGACCTGGCGAGAGACTTCCTTCCAGCTGCAAACAGTCGATTCGATGATCGTTTAGCCGAACCAGCGGAATCCGCTCACTGGGGATGGGAATTCGGGGTAACTCAAAAGTGATCAAATGTCCACTGCTTTCGAACATCAGATCGAAATGACTGCAGCGAATTGGGAAGTCTCCGCCTGAAAGCAAAGCGGGGAGTGCATGCCACAGCAATACAAAACGGAAAGAATTGTTCCCGATACGATCTTCTTTTTTAGCTTCCATACTTCGACTCGGGAACTAAAACCGTTGCAATCCATCCAAACCTCCACGTTTAGGTCTGCGACTGCCGGTTCGGGATGAGTATGTAGGGAATGGATTAGATTGCAAGGCATACCGCCCCAATTATACTCGAACTCGACTGTCCGCTTATCGTCCCTGGCGCATTCGCTTGGGAGGAACGGACTCCCCAACGGTCGCATCCTGAACGTTTGTGCGCACCACTTATCCTATTTTCGTACTTGAGCACGACGGCTTTGATCTGGTGATCGACGCCAGTCGTGTAAACTATTTCCTCTCCGAGGGTTGGTAATGGCTATCCGGAATCCCCGCGACAAGGCTTCGTTAGAGTCTTCTCGACCTGCTTCAAGTATCGAACGCGAGACGGCGATCGATAGTATGAAAAAGACGCGAGCCCGGCTGAGCTTTCGTAAATCGTTGCTCGAGACATTAGAAGAGCGAAAGCTCTTAGCCGCCGGACCGCAGTTGATCGGGATCCAGCCCAACAACAGCGACTTGATTGAAAACGGCGTTGTCCGCGACGTGGCTCCACGCGAATTGACGTTCCGTTTCGACGACGTGCAAATTATCGACGCCGCGACAACGAATGGCCTTCGCTTGTCACGTTCCGGGGGTGATGGAAGTTTCGGGCGGAATTCCGTAGCCACCGACTTTGGCAGCAATGGCAAAGTCGACATCCAGCTGACGATGCAGAATCCAGGCCAGTCGCTGTCCGTCAACGTTACGAAACAAGATCTTGGTTCTCAACCGCCGACCCTCACGCTTACCGGAACGAATCTAGCCATCGTTCTGAATTCCAATGCGGCGACGCCAACAACGGCGGCTCAGTTGGTCAACGTCTTTCAATCGACTCCCAGCGTGGCGTCCGTCGTGCGCGCTCGAATTAACGGCGGATTCGCCGATGCTAAGCTAGGAACCCTGTCGCCGAACACTTTTGGCCCGATTGCGATCAACAAGACGAACGACATTGTTGTTCAACCTGGATCGGTTCTTGTAGGCAATGCTCCAAACGAAAACGAAGTCACCATTCGTTTCGCGGAAACACTTCCTGACGATTTCTACCGCGTCGAAGTCTTTGGATTTGATGATGCATCGACCGGCATAGTTGGCCTCAAAAATGTCGCTTCGCCGGGGATGCCGGCTCAATTGTTCCAGCCTACGGTGGCTGGGACGCGTCAAGATACGATCGAGTTTCGGCTCGACTTGGGTGCCAAGGTTACGGGCGTTGTGCCGCAACCCGTCGTTCGGAACGCGGACGACTCTATTTCGCAACTTCGCGACACGATTGTGGTTTACTTCGACAACGACAAGTTGCTTGTAGAAAACAATCCTGCGACAGGGAAGCCTACGGTTCGGTCGGCTGAAAATCCAGATTTCTATAAACTGATTTACACGGCTGATACCGTTCGAAGTGAGCGAATCGGGGATCCTCGAGATACCAATGGCAATGCCGATGACAAAGAATTCATTCCAGACAGCGTTACCTACAACGCCAGTAACAATAGCGCTACCTTAAAGTTCTCAAGCGACATCGATTTGCTTCGTCCGACCGCTAATTCCCCGCGATCAGCTTATCGATTGCGGATCGGAACACGTGAATCCATTCCGTTCGAACCGACTCGTCGCAATGTGAATGAGCTTGGCAATACGTTCACGACAGCGGACAACCTTGGGACGATTGGATCGGCATCGACATCGCTTACAAGTCTCATCCTTTCATCCGAGATTCGCACAACCCTATTAGGTCTCGATCGATTGGGTGCGAGCAACGATCCTGGACATCGGGATTTAGGGACCGCCGGTTTTGAGAATCACATTAATGAAAACTTTGGTGCTGATTCTAATCCAGGCATCACGAGAATTTTCTACAATTTCAAATCAGACTATGCGCCAGGCCTGACGAACTCTATCACCGATCTTCAAAAAGAACGGATTCGAGAAGGTCTGCAAATCTGGTCGAACTACCTGGGTATTCAATTCACTGAGTCGGCAAATCTTGGGATTACCTTTGCGACGGGTATCTTGGCTGCGTTGCCGCCAGGCCCTGGTGTTCAGATCGAAACGGCCTTGAATTTTAGGACTCGAATCGACCCGACGTTCAACAATAGTCTTTTGGTGATGAACGTTTCCAACACGTGGAACAACAACTTCGGCGAAACGTATTTCAAAAGCTCGATGACCGCGATTGGGATGATGCTCGGTTTAGAGCACGCCGGAGACTTGCCTGACTCGACGCTATTGTCATTGAATGCGAATTATCTTAACGCGATTCCGAACGTAACCACGGCCAGTGTCGTCAATTTTGAGCCGGTTTTCCCAGGCACGCAGGATGTTCTTCATGGACAGTTTGTTCACCGCCCTGACAACACGGACATCGATCTTTATCGATTCGAAGTTGATTTTGGTGCCGGGAACACGCGAAAAGGGGAATTCGTCGCGGAAACGCTTGCCGAACGAAGTGTCGACGTTAGCTCACTGGATACGAATCTCCGTCTCTACAAACAAAAGCAAGCAACCGCTGTCAGCAACTTCAACGCGATTGAAGACCTGGCCATTCAATTTACCGCCCGCGAAGCAAGCTCGCCTGGGAAACGCGGCAACCATATGCAAATTGCGGTCACGCAGTCTCCACGAGGGGTTGGTGCATCCCCATTAGTGCAAGTCCCTACGATTGACTCGTTCGGACGTCCAATGAGCAACCTGATCCAGATTGACTTAAATTCAACCCTCGGCAGTGAAACGACTGCCGCCCAGTTGATCGCAGCTATTCAAGGAAATGCTCAAGCCAATGCTTTGGTGGAAGTAACCAAGCTTCGAGGGCCAGATAACGCCAAGCTTGGATCCCGCGACCTAGTTTACTCACCGATCGAACTACTCGGAGGTCAGCTCGAACTCATCTCGCAGAACGATGACTACTTCAGTGAAGACTCGTTGATGCGACTTTCGTTGGGCAACGGTGTTTACTACATTGGAGTATCGTCCTCCGGAAACGACAATTACGATCCGACCATTGCGAATTCCGGTGCTGGCGGCCGCACAGAAGGCAAGTATGACCTGCGACTTACGTTCCGCGCTTTAACGGACGCCAATGATGCGATCCAAGACACGATTGGAGTTTCCAGTTCCGACCCAAGTGTTTCGATCGATGGTGATGGCGATGGATTGCCTGGTGGAGTCTTTAATTTCTGGTTTGAAACGCGGGCCCTCAACCGCGTTCTGTCAGTAGATAACACCGGAAGTGCACTGGATAGCCAAGTTATCACCATCACCGGAAGCAATGGCGCAGTCCGACGCTTCGAACTAAGTACCGACCTCAGTGTGGGTCTGGGAAATATCCAAGTTCCATTTACGTTGGCAGATTCTTCGGCGCAAATCGCATCTTCGCTTGCCAATGCGATCAATGGTCAACTTTCCACCGGCGTTACCGCCATTGCAAATGGTTCGCGAATAACGCTTACCGGTGATCGTGCCCTTCAGTTCTCTGCTGGCGCAACCGGTATCACTGCCGAAGGCAAAACCATTTTCGTCGATAAACTGGCAGGCCCTAGTGCCGACGGATCGCTTGCTAAGCCATTCAACAATATCCAGAACTCAGTCGGTGCGAATGCGTTCGGATCAGCCATCCCAGGTGACATTGTTCGGATCGTTGGCAATGGTGGTGGCGATAGACTCATTTCGACAGTGAGCGATAACTTCGCCTACGAGTTTGGATTCAATCTGCTTGGCGGAGTTCCGCTATCGGATGGAACGGCGCTCGAAGTTCCGAAAGGGGTCATTGCGATGATCGATGCCGGGGCCGTCTTTAAGTCGCGGCGTTCGTACATCGCGGTTGGAAGTTCGAACACAGGGGTAGATCGAAGTGGCTCTAACCTGCAGGTCTTAGGCACCCCGCTGCAACCGGTTTATTTCACCTCATGGCTCGACGAATCGATTGGTCGCGATAACTATGGACCATCAACCACGCCGGGTAGTGGAGACTGGGGTGGGATTGTTTATCAACGTGATGTCGATCGCTCCCAAGGTCGGCTCGACAAAGAAGATCAGGGCATCTTCTTGAATTATGTAAATTATGCAGATATTCGTTTTGGTGGCGGCAGCAACGTCATTATCGATTCGGTCCAACGGACGATCAATCCGATCCAAGTTGTCGACGGTCGACCAACCATCACCTACAACACGATAACCTTGAGCGCGGATGCGGCCATTAGCGCGACGCCGGATAGCTTCGAGGAAACTCTTTTCACCGATTTGCGTTCGCAGAGTAATGGAGCCTTCACGCCAGATTACGACCGTGTTGGTCCTTCCATTCACAGCAACCGATTGGTCAATAACTCATTGAATGGGTTGTTTATCAAAGTTCAAACCTTGCCTGGCGAATCGCCGCGAACAGTGTCTTTGGCTGGTCGCTTCGACGATATTGACGTAACGCACATTCTTACGGAAAACCTCGTTATTCAGGGAACGCCAGGTGGCTCTATATTAGATCCTACCAAGCCGGATGTAGCGTTCGTTACAGCGGGTTCGTTGAGCGGTGGTGCGATTCCCGCTGGACTCTATAACTATCGCATTGCATTCGTCGATCGATATGGAATTGAAAGCGTCCCTTCGGACGCGACAACCAATACAACGCTTGTCACAACAGGTTCTTTGGTAGTGGGTGGCTTACCGGGCCTAGCGGCTGGCTACAGTTTTGTTCGTGTATACCGCAGTGATTCTTTAGGTACGACAAACGGAACGTACACGCTCGTCGCTCAACTCGATTCAACGCAGTCGACTTTTATCGATCGAGGCCAAGATCTTGGAGGTCGGCTTGCCGGGGCGTCATTGAGTGCTACAAGTGCCTTGCGTCCGCGACTGGATGGTTCGCTCGTAATCGATCCTGGAACCGTTCTTAAGTTGGAAGGAGCTCGTATCGAGCTAGGTCAAGGAACGCAGTTGTTGGCTGAAGGGACCGAGGACTCGCCGATTGTTTTTACAAGTAAGCTAGATGACCGTTCAGGGGCCGGGGGAACGTTTGATACGAACAACGACGGAAGTGGTAGCACTGCGAGCATTCCAACGGCGGGTAACTGGGGTGGCGTCTACGTTCCTGCTGGGGCGAATGTTTCATTTGATCACACCTTACTGGCCTACGGTGGTGGTGTAACGCGATTGGATGGCAGCTTCCGCTCCTTTAACATTCTTGAGCTTCAGCAAGGTACGGCGCGCGTGGCGAATTCCGTTTTTGAGTTCAACGGAAACGGCGTCGGTGGCCAAGGCCCGACTGATCGCTTTGGACGCCTTGCCAATGAGCAAGCGGTCGTGTTCGCTCGCGGCACTACGCCTCTATTTATCAATAATATATTTCAAAACAATTCAACGAATACAACTGGACTGCTTAGTAGTTCAGCTATTACGATCGATGCGAATTCGCTCAACAATCAACTGCAGGGTGATCGTGGTCGTCAGACGGGCGATGTTGATCGTCTGAGCACACTCGATTTTAACCGTGGGCCACTCTTCCGCGGCAATAGTTTCAGCTTCAATGACCTGAACGGCCTCAAGATTCGTGCCGATAATCGTGCTCGTAATACAAACCCGAATGTCTTGAGCATCGATGAGCTTACCACCGATGGACTGACCGTCGAGTCGGTTTGGGATGATACCGATATCGTTCACGTTCTCTATGACGGAATATTTGTAAGTAATCTCGCGCATGAGGGTGGCTTGCGGCTTCAGAGTTCGCCTACCGAGTCGCTGGTTGTAAAGTTGAGCGGTGCAGGTTCGAATTTCGATCCATTGCGCGGCGCCGGTTTCACTGCCAGTGGTTTTACCTCCAGTATTGACGATCGAGTCGGCGGAACCATTCATGTTCTCGGTCAGCCTGGGTTTCCGGTTATCATTACCAGTCTGCAGGACGATACGGCGGGTGCCGGTCTTCGGCCCGATGGAAAACCACAGAACGACACGAATAACGATGGTATTGCGACTATTCCGCGTCCCGGCGATTGGCGAGGTATTTTGCTCGACCAGAACAGCAACGATAGAAACGTTCAAACGATTCTCGAAACGGAAGCTCCAAATGCGGTCGCGCCAGGGGGCAATGGCTCCATTTCGTCAGCGCAAGTTTTGGGTCAACTGGCAACGAATGGAAGCAACAGCGACGAAAACCTGAGTTTGGGTTTCGTCGTGAAGGGTGTTTTAAGTCAAGCAGAGGATGTGGACGTCTATAGTTTTAGCGGAGTTGCCGGAACCGAAGTTTGGATCGATGTTGACAATACTTCTTACTCGCTCGACACCGTAATTGAGCTTCTTGACGCAAACGGAAATGTATTGGCGGTAAGTGACAACAGCACAACAGAAACGACTATCTTAACGACGCCCTTGATTCAAGCGTCCCGAGTCAACCCGCTGTCAAAGCAATTAGCAGGCAATGTTCGTCGGAATGCCAACGGCACGCTCAAGGAAGATGGAACCATTAATGAACGTGATGCTGGCATGCGGGTAGTGCTGCCAGGCGCAGCTAATACACGAAGCGGGTATTTTTTTCGGGTACGAAGTGCAAGTATCAACCCCGGCAATGCAAATGCGGGTCTTACCAGCGGAAATTATGAAGTTCAAGTAAGATTGCGAGAATCGCAGGAGTTCGGTGGGTCGCGCATCACGGGCGCTGATATTCGTTATGCAACGAACGGAATTCATGTCCGAGGCTTGCCTTCACACTCTCCTCTCATCGGAGAAGCAAGCGAAGACGAGAATGTGCGGAATGGTGAATTGAATGCGAGCAACGATTTGCCCTGGAGTTATAGTCGAAACATTTTTGGTGCACCGACAGTCAACCCCATTCTGACTGGCAATCGCCCGCAGTATGTTGGCAATGTACTCGGCTCTGATCGCGCCGTAATCAGTATTGCAGGAAACCTTAGCCCTGCTTTTCCCTTTGGTGTTTCCGATGTTGATTTCTATCGGTTCAGTCTTTCTGAAAAAGATGTCGTCAACAATGTCAACAGCACGGCCCAAGTCGTATTCGATCTTGACTATGCTGATGGCCTCAACCGCCCTGACACAAATCTGAGCGTTTATCGACTGGGGGGTGTTCCTGGTGACGAAACGTGGCAGTTAATCTATGTTGGCTCGGACAGCAACATTGCGGAAGATCAACGGGCGCCTCTAAGCGGAACCTCGATTCCGGATTTTAACCGCGGCTCGTTTGGTGTGAACGATCCCTTTATCAACACCCAAGCGTTGACCGCTGGTGAATATCTTGTTGCCGTTAGCGGCGCGAACACGATTCCGTCGGAATTTAGTTCGACTGGCACGAATGTCATTTTTAGAACCGACAATGTTCCGCTGAGCCAGGCGAACACATATTTGGTCAACCTTACGGGCGTTTTAGCCACGGACAATCCGCAACTCACGTTTAACTATAGAAATATTACCGGTAATGCATACACGTTTACCGTCAACGGCTTGCCGTCGGTAATTGCCGGGACTGGCACATTCACTCTTAACCTTTCGGCCTTTGCGGGAACGTTAACTACGATTGTCTTTCCAGGTCTTACTTTGCCCGATCCGCCGGCAGCACAACAAAGCATCACCAACGTTCTTGTAGCATCCAATGCGATTTCGGCGGGTGCAAAAAGAACCCCGTTTTCGCGCATTTCAACTCCGCAATTGAATGCCCTTTTCACAAATCCACTTCCGATTCCGTTTCGGCAAGAGGTTGCGTTCGATTTGTCAAATTACGCTCGTTCCGATTTGCCGGCAGCCTACTTCGATTATCAATTAAGTGCGATCGATTATAACGTCACGATCGAGTCTTCTGCTGGGACATTTCCCCCCACTTTTGTGGACGGACCACTGATTACTGACGGTCTTCAGCGCCAGGCAAAAATCGACTTGAGTTCGTACGCCAATCAGTCCAACCTCAAATTGGTTTTCACGCCAACAGGTGCTAATCCATCAGCCTCTGTATCTCGGGTCATCATTGGTTTTGCGGAACGCGGCGAAAGCATTGTCGCGCCAGCTAGAACGCAAGGCAATTTTTCACTTGGCCTCAACGGGACCATTCAACCTCTCTTTATCAACAATCCTAATTCAACCAAGATTGCCCCTCAGGAGTCGGGACCCTATCAACTCGAAATCCGTCGGATCGATCCTCCGACGATCGTAGATACAAACGATCGAGATGTGGATGAACTGGCGATCGTGGTTCCCGACTCATCTTCACTCTCGGATGGCCTAACCTTTGAAATATCCGATGGCGTAAATGCTGTTGAGTTTGAATTTAATTCCATCGGGGGAGTACAAGCCGGACGCATAGCGATTAACTATCCACCACTTCCAACGGTAACCTCAGCAGGCACACTTGCGCAGCGTATTCGGGAAGCGATAAATAGTTCAGCGGTTCAAGCGAAACTCAGCGTGCGGGCGGCGGCGGGAGATGGAACGCAGACCGGCGTCCAAGCCGGAAATCGCGTGAACTTGTTTGGCGCTGTTCGAGTGAGTGGCTTCTTCAATGCCTTGGCCGGCAACTTGCTGGTTTTTTCCGGTAACGGCGATCGGAATGTTAGCCGTGATCAGGGGCAGGTTCTCATCAGCGGCAACTCCATTCGACAAGCCCGCGATTATGCGGTTTGGTCGGAAGCAGGTTTGGCGGACTACGATCCTCGAGATGTCTTGGATACCTACTCACAGAACAGCGGATTTTTCAGTTCCCTCAGTCTTTTGGACGTAGGACCCGTGCGCAATCCGCTAGCAATCATCCAGTCGCGTCCGCGGATGGTGGGAACATCGCCAGGCGCGGCGAGAAACCTTCAAGAGTTGAACGAGGCTCTTGTTGGTGGATTCGCGCCCGGGATTGTTGTGAGCAATAACATTCTCGAAAACAGCGGTTTGGGTGGAGTTCACGTCGCGGGTGAAAATCCGATTTGGATGATTACGCCAACTTTCATACCTGTTTTTGATAGCACCACTGCCTTTACTGATGGATCGCACTTCGGCGATTTCATTGCAGATGCTTCCTTGTTAACGCTTTATTCGGGTCGAAACCGTGTTGGCTTCGAGTTTGAAGACATTGCGACGAACGGAGGAAATGGTTGGGACGTTCAGAATGTCCCTGTCTCCTATCGCACCGATGGTCCAATCTATCCGGGTCGAGCATACGGAACATCGGCTCTAGAAACTGTCCATGCGCTACGTGATGCCGTGCTCGGTAGTATTTTGGTTACCAATGGGACGACGCAGAATGTAACTGCCACCATCGGTACGTCACTATTGGGACCTGTGCCGTTGGGTATCTTCCCACCCGGAAGTGCAAATTCGCCGGGATTCAATTCGCAATCGATTTACTTGAGAAACACCCCCAACATCAATTGGTCGAATCGCCCGGCATTATTTCTCGAAGGCGTTACGAACATCACTACGATCAACAATAGAACTTGGACTATTAGTCGTGTTGACCGAGCTGAAACCACTCAGCCTTTTGCGAGAATTGTTAACAATTCAATCGTTGGAAATGACGGTCGAGCCAGTTTTGGCAATGCTCCGTTGCCTGTCACTGGAAACGCGTCGGAACAAAACGATGTTCTCCTCAACGCTTCTGCAACGCCAATCGGAACCAGTAATACACTCAGCTTCACGGTTAATGCCGCCATCGGCGATAACAACGCGTTGGCCGATCGAAGTTCGGATGTCGATTTCTATCGCGTGAATTTGACGGCCGGTGATCGAATTCGAGTTGACGTGGATTCCAGCAACCCGAACGCTGTCGATACTGTTCTTCAAATCTTTGATGCGAGAGGTACCCTCGTCAACTTGGCGGGCTTAGCTACCCCCTCCGTGACGAACGTCGCCAATCAAGCTGCTCCTGGTGAAAGACCTGGTGCAGATCCGTATGTGGACTATTTAGCAACTACGACCGGCATTTACTATGTTGCGGTGAGTGCGGCTGGAAATGTCGGATTTGACCCCACCACCACGCTTAACCGCGCAACGAATTTGGCTATCGGCAACTATACAGTGAATTTGTCCCTTACCAAGCCACTCGAGAATGTTGCATCGAATGATCATTTGAGAGATGCAGTACAGACGGGTCTTGGAATAGGCATTTCACCTCAAGCTTATACCGTGGCTGCGGCTATTGGTGATAATGCCCGGCTTCAGAATCCGACGAGCGATGTGGACCTGTACCAAGTGAAGTTGAATACGGGCGATCGACTTATGGTAGACGTCAATACCGTTTTCAACCCTAACGCTTCCCAGAACGCAGTCGATACAGTCCTCCAGTTGTTTGACTCAAGCGGAAGACTTGTCAATCTCGCTGGTCGCGGCGTGACCGCTTTCACACAGATTGATAGTGCTCCCGCTCCTGGCGAGCCCAGAGGCATAGACCCATATCTCGACCATATTGCCAAGGCACCCGGTGTCTACTACGTTGCCATCAGCGCGTCGGGAAATACCGGGTTCGATCCCCAGTCGTCGGCTTCGCGGGCGGCCGGAGTCGGGACCGGATTGTACACGATCGATATTTCTGTCTTAGCTCCACATGATTTTGTAATAACCCTCGAAGACGAATCTCTATACCAGGACGGCGACACATTCACGATCTATCAGGTAGCCAATATCGGAAATACGGGCTCGAACGCGAGAGTCTTCGAGTTCACAACCAATGCGAACTACAACGGACCGAACGTACCAGTCTTCGTGGGACCGAATTACCGGCATACCGACATCGCTCGCGCCATCTCGATTGCCGTAAATGCCGCTGGGCTTTCCAACGCTGAAAACATTGACAATGGATCATTTGGAGTTGCTAATCCTTTGGCTCCTGTCTCTGCCGTGACACTAGGCGGAATCGATACGGTGCAGGTTGGGTTGCGACTCTTCCCCCGGAGAAGTGACGGAACTCCACCACTTTCACCGCTCGGCATTGGACACGATGTGTACGCGCCGACCATTGGTGGTGGAAGTGATCCCTTCGGAACTGGACCCACGCGAGCTGATGGTGCGGGAACATCTGAAAAATACGTCGTGATACGAAATGCGGCAGGGATCGAAAGTACCCCGGCGCCGCGGCCCGGCAATGCCAATCGTCGTAGCATTCTCGTCGACCCAGATATGGGTGCAAACTATAACATGAATCAAGTCCTTGCTGAGTCAGGTGTTTTGGTTTCAGCAGGTGCGTCGCCGACGATCCTTAACAACGTTTTCTATAACGTCCAGACTCCGATTGTTCGAGAAGATGGATCGAATTTAAATACCGTCGCCAATCCCTACGCGCAGACACCACAGCCGGGCGGAACAAATCCAAATGGCAATAATTTGACCAACGCCAAACCTGGTGAAATTATTGTGGGAGGGAATACGTACCAATTTATTGAAACGCAAGAAGCATTCAATCGAAATGGTTATGGGATTCAATCTAGTCCGACGAATATTCCTAATACTCAGAGCGACTTTAATTTTATAGCAGCTAACACCGACAGGCTGTTTGAAAACCCGCAAGCCGGAAATTACTTACCAGCGAGTGGTTCGCGTTTGATTGACAGTTCGATTGATTCGCTTACCGAACGGGCGGCCTTCAATACTATCAAGTCAGCGGCTGGCGTTGCGCCTTCCCCAATCTTGGCGCCATCGAGAGATGCCTACGGTCAACTGCGCGTCGATGATCCGAATGTTGCGCCACCACAAGGTCTTGGTGCAAGCATCTTCAAAGATCGTGGTGCTTTAGATCGAGCCGACTTTACGGGACCAATCGTCCGTTTACTTCGTCCAATCGATAACGACTCGGAACTGATTGATCGTGACGGAACCGTTTCGTACGTTCAGTTGACGAGCGGTACGTACCCAGAATTTCGCTTCCAACTTTCCGATATCGGAGATATCTCCGATCCGTTCCCTGGCGTCGGAATCGATGACAACTCCGTGGTCGGGCCTGACCAAGCGCCACTCCGTCCTGTTGGGGCCGTTCTTACAATCACTGAAAATGGTCGACCGCTCCGCGAAGGAGTTGACTATGTATTTGCCTATAGCGCAACGACAAAGGAAATTGTCCTGACGCCTTTAGCTGGCGTTTGGCGAAACGATCGAGTCTATGACATCAAGTTTAACAACCGAGATCGCTTCGTGTTGCAAGCACCTTCGGGCGACCAAGTCGCAGACGGACAACGCTTTTCAATTACGGATGATCAAGGTGGCATCGTCCACTTCGAATTGGATACAGGCTATCGAATTCAGTTACCGACAAGCCTCCGCTTGATTCTCCCTAACAGCGGTGGCGGACCGGGTGGCGTCCAAGATGGTGAGATATTCTCAATTGCGGCGGGCGGTGTAACACGAACCTTCGAACTCGATCGCAATGGAAATGCGAATCCGAATCGAATTGCCATTGGTTTCCTGGCCACCGATACTCAAGAACAATTAGCGGACAAAGTTTTAGCGGCTATTGTTTCCAACACAACTGGCTTGGGACTCAATCCCCGAAAGCTTTCCGATGGCTCAATATTCTTAGGGGGTCCTGACGGCACGAATATCGGGATTCCAAGCGCAACAACTTCCCTTTCGTTCCCGATTCAAAATCTTGGATTGCAAGTTCCCGCTGCTGGACCATTGCCTGGTGGCGTTCAAGAAGGACAATTCTTCTCCATTTCCGATGGAACCCAATCGATTACCTTTGAAATCGATTTTGACAACACGATTAATCCTGGAAGTGTTCGCGTTGACATCAGTACTGCCAACACTGCCGCGGACGTTGCGTTGGCAATCTTCAATGCCGTGTCGACATCATCTCTTTCGGCCAGTCCAGCTTTCACACCTGGCTCAAGTATTGTTGAGCTAGGATTAGGCAATGGCGGCAGCGTGAATCTGAATGGTGCGCAACTGACGCAAGTCGGAATTTCGAAAGCCATCGTCGATGCAACGCGAATCACTGTCAATTACGCACCAACCGCGGGTATTCCGGTGACGCGAGTATTCGAGTTTGATTCTGACAGCAGTCTCGTCGGACCTAGCAATATCCGTATCCAAGTTTCACCACTGGATACAGAGGATGAAATTGGTGCTCGACTTGCTCAAGCGATCCTTTTGAGTGATGTCAGCTTGACCAATGCGCGTTATCTTGGCAACGGACGTGTTTTCGTCGGCGGGACGACCGAGCATACGGTGGTTTCCAGCACGGTATCGGTGTTGGTACGCGGACAGCCTGGCGTTTCGCCTAGCACGCAAATGCTATTTGGGTCCTCGTTAGTGCTCACCTTGCCGACCGCGGGTGCGGCTGGAATCCTGGATGGTTCGTTAATCACAATCGTCGACCAAAACAATGTTTCGGCAACGTTTGAATTCGACAACAACAATATCTGGAGTTCAACTATTCCTGGACGGGTGCGAGTGCCGTTTAGCCTCGCTCCGCCCATATCGACCGCTTCCGACATTGCGACTTCCCTCATAACGGCTATTCGCGGGTCTAACCTCGCGATTTCGCCCGTCGATCTTGGCTTGGGCGAAATCGATTTAGGGCTGATCAACAATTCACAAATCACGATTCAGCTTCAAACCGGTATTACGACTCGACGTCGGCCAATCCAAGATGGTCAGACATTCGTCATTCGAAATGGAAATGGTGCGCCGGTCACTTTCGAGTTCGACAACACGACTTTGCTCAACGGCACTACGCTCGGCAACATTCCAATCCGATTCGCTTTTAACTTGACTACTAATCAAGGTGATACGACCGATCAAATTGTGAGTCTGGCGAAAATTGCCATTGAAGGGGCTGGGTTAGGTTTGGTTGGCAAGATTACCCAAACAGGCTCGACTTTAACGATTGATGACACGCCGAAGTTCACCTATACGTCCAGTTCGCAAAATTTGAGAATTGGCGGTTTACCGGGTGGAGCCTTCGCCATTCCTTTCGTACCCGACGCCTCGTTCACCGGTGCGGATATGCAAAGTGCCATTGTCCGCGTGATCAATCAAGCCATGGTGACGGGTGATACGTCCTTGTCTGCCATCAAGCGAATCGACAATAGCTTATTCATTTCCAACGCGGTAGACATTTCGACTGGGGCACTCAAGCAAGCCTTGCCGTTTTACTTATTGCGAGGTGTCCAAGATCTTGCAAGCAATGTTCTTCGACCAAATCGAATCAATAATGAAACGCAATTTACGATTGTGATGCCAGGCGCGGCATTCGATTTCGGCGACGCGCCGGATCCATTTAATACGACATCGGGACGTTATCCTACGCTGTTGCAAAACAACGGAGCTCGTCATGTCGTCACCGGGAACAGCGAAATCCAAGTTGTCGGCTGGACAGCGGGTGATGCCGTGACCGGCACGTTTACATTGACACACGCCGGACAAACAACAGCCAGTATTCCGGTAGGTTCTACTGCCGCGTCGGTCCAAGCAGCACTCGAAGGCCTTTCAACGATTGGTCAAGGTAACGTCTTGGTCGAACTACTCGAACAGCCGAGTGGCAGTCCCAATGTGAGCTATCGCTTGGCCTTCCGGAACTTACGGCGTGCATTGGATGTCCCTCAGACTGCGATCAATTTGAACCGCACGAGCAGCAATGCGACCCCCGTCGCAACCTTCCAGCAAACGCTGTCGGAAGGTGTAAGCGGACCAAGGTTAGGTACCTATGTATCGAGCCAAAATGACGGACAACCTTCCCCCAATTCGGACACAGACGCTGGAGATGACGGCGTCACCTTCGAATCCATTACCGTTTCGCTTGGGAGCCTTTCTCAGGCCGCGTTCAATAAGAATGTGGATACGCGAATTACCGTTGCCTCCAATCAACCTGGCTTCTTGGATGCTTGGATCGACTTCAATGCCGACGGCGATTGGGACGATCCGAATGAACAAATCCTTGCTTCACACGAGTTTGTAGCCGGCCAGGTTTCGCGCGTGTTCACAGTCCGAGTCCCATCGACGGCCCCAACACCCACTTCGAATACAACGGCAATGGCGAGGTTCCGATTCAGCTCGGACGGTGGTCTTCTTCCAATAGGCTTGGCCCTGGATGGAGAAGTCGAAGACTACCGTGTTACAATTGTCCCAGGTAATCCGCCGGTGGCCGTCACTGACACATACGTAACCAACGAAGATGTCGTGGGCGGTTTAGTGGTGAGTGCAGCTTCGGGTGTCTTGAGCAATGATACCGACCCGGATCCTGGGCCGAACACGAAGTTCGTGGTCGACAGCAATCCTTCGCTTGCTGGAATCCAGCCGGTGGTGAGCACTCAAAATGGAACACTTTTACTCAACGTCGACGGCAGTTTCACCTATCAACCTAACCTGGATTTCTTTGGCCAGGATACGTTTGTTTATTACGTTCAGGATGGTTTGATCCTTTCCGTACTTCCAACCACGGTCACAATCAATGTCCGCGAAGTCAACGATGTACCGATCGATTTAGGACGAACCGTCAGCCTTGACGAAGACGAGGTTTATGATGTCACCAACAATCAGTTCCTCGGCATAGGGCTCCCGAATGGCGCAACACCTGGACCTGCTAACGAATCCGGACAATCACTTACGGTGACCCGCGTCGATGCGACTTCTGAGAAGGGTGGGACAGTTGTTCTTTCCGGTGGCAGAGTTCGCTACACGCCGCCTCTCGATTTCATCGGAACAGACACATTCACATACTCCGTTAGGGACAATGGAACGACCAACGCTCTGGCAGATCCTTTGACGCTACTGGCAACGATTACTTTCAATATCTCGGATCAGAATGATCCACCGATTGTTGGTACCGACAATTTGACGGTCGATGAAGATGGTTCGGTCTCGCGTCCGCTCGCGTTCTTCACCAACAACGATAGTCCCGGTGAAGCCTCACAAACGCTCACCGTGACCAGTATCGATGCAATCAGTCAGCGAGGTGGCACGATTACGCTGGTGGCTGGTACGCTAACTTATAAACCAGCCGCTAATTTTACCGGTACGGACACCTTCACGTATACCGTTACCGACAACGGAACCACGCCTGGTCCGCGATCGACCACGGGAACCGTAAACGTAACCGTGAATTCGGTGAATGATTTACCAACCGTGCTGAATCCATTTAGCCCGGTGAATGTTGCCGAGGATGCTCCGGATCGTTCGTTTGACCTTCGCGCAATCTTCGGCGACGTGGACATCGCAACAGCGGGCGACACATTGACTTTCTCGATCACGAGCAATAGTCGCCCCGGTCTTGTTAACCCGACGATTAATAACAGCACGGGTATGTTGAACTTGGCATTCCTTGCCGATCAGAATGGGACTGCCTCGATCGTGGTTCGAGCGACCGACTCAGGGAATGCAAGCGTTGAAAGCATTCTAACCATCAACGTAACATCAGTTCCGGATTCTCCTCGGTTGGTCGGAAACATTCAGGACCTTAACATCAATGAAGATGCTGCTCCGATTGATATTATTGTCAGTCCTAACTTCATTTTTGATCCCGACGTTTTAACCAGCGGCGATGTTCTAACGATTACCGCCAGTTCTACGAATACGGCTCTCGTGTCGACGCAAGTCATCGGCAACACACTTCGACTAACGGTTACCCCAAATCGTTTTGGTCAAGCCACGATCACTGTTCAAGGTCGTGACAGTTCCGGCCAAACCATCTCCGATACCTTTAATGTATCCGTAGCTGACGTAAACGATCCGCCGGTTGTAAACGCCCGAAGTTATGTTGTCCCAGCCAATGGGACGCTGGTCGCGAACGACGCGAATGGGAATCTCAATTCGAGCATCAATGACAATGGTGTCCTCGCTGGAGCCACGGATGAAGAAGGCGATGCGATTTCGGCCGTCTTGGTCCAACAACCAACGCGAGGTCAATTGACCTTCAATGCCAATGGAACCTTTAGCTACACGCCAAACGCCGGTGGACAAGTCGGCCAATCCGATACCTTCACCTATCGTGCAACCGATTCACGCGGCGCTCAGTCGGCTCCGATTACGATCACCATCAATTTTGGTAGCCTGAATGCCTCGCCGCACCAGAATCCGACCAACAAGCATGATGTGAATGCAAGCGGTAGCGTTACTCCGATCGATGCATTGATTGTTATCAATTTCCTGTTTAGGAATGGCAATAACGTACCAGTATCGAGCATTACAGACGGTCCACCCGATTATCGAGACGTTAACGGAGATTACTTCATTACGCCGTTTGATGTGCTCGAAGTCATCAACCGTCTAAACCGGCCTAACGGCGAAGGGGAAGCCGAGTCGGAAGGGTTGCATTCGGTGCTGGTTGTGAGCACAAACGCCTCGGCGCCCGCAATTAGCACGAGCACTTCGATGGTGATGGCCACTCGTGAGAACGAAATTCTCCCAGTCATGGATGCTCCAGCTTTGGCTACCCCACAGGCAAGCTCCTCCTCGCAATCAAGTTTTGTAACCGCCTTGCTTGATTCAATTCCAAACAAAGACGATGAAAACGACATTGTCGATGAACTCGTTGGCCCGGGTATCGACCACGACTCGGTTGACACCGTCTTTGCTGACCTATTTTAATATCCTTACCAAATAACCACTTAATGAAGTCGGATCGCTGATCTCCAATCAGCCCCGACTGTTTGAAAGCGAAATTGCACGGTGTGCAAACATCGCGAAAAACAAGAAAATCCGACGTAATTTGTTATACTGAACAGTTGTACTTCCCGCTTTGATGATTGAAATCAAACAGGTGGTAAAGCTGTTCTTACTCCATTTTTTAGCTCCATGCATTGTCGAACAAGTTCGCTTTGCTTGGTTTTTGTAGACAGTAACGAGTAATCACTATGGCTTTCTTCTCCGCTAGTTGGGCTCGATCAAAGGCTCGGATCGCAAAGCTTAGACGTCGATTGTTTCGAAATAAACTAATCGCTGCGATCGTACGATCCGATTCCCATCGCGGTTTGCAATTTGAAAACCTTGAAACGCGAAACTTGATGGCCGCATGGATTGCTCAAGGCCCATTTTCGGCGACCAACGGTCAAGTCGAAAATATCCCAGGTAATGATCCGATTGTCGGTTCAATCCACGCCGTTCTTGCTCATCCAACGAATGCGGACGTGCTTTACGTCGGAGCGACAAACGGTGGCGTTTGGAAAACCACCAATGCGACTGCGCCAACGCCAAGTTGGTCGACGAATACGGATAGTCTGTCTTCCGTCTCGATCGGTGCTTTGACCTTCGATCAAGCCGATCCGACTTTCCAAACGATATGGGCTGGCAACGGTCGATACAGTAGCTATGGTCGAGCAGGTGGCGGACGCGACGGTCTGATGCGCAGCGTCGATGGTGGTGCTACTTGGACACGCGTCGATGGTGGAGGTATCCTCGTCGGCAAAAACATCTCCGGGATTGTGGCCAATGGCAATACAATCGTCGTGAGCGTCAATATCGCTGATAATGCAGGGAGCGGGAATGTTGGAATCTTCCGTAGCACGAACGGCGGGGTTACTTTCAGCCAAGTCAATAACGCCGCTGCATCGGCCGGCTTGCCATTGGGGCGATCTTATGATCTTGTCTCGGATCCATTGAACCCGAATACATTATTCACCGCGAACGCCCTTCCGGTAACAGCCGGCCAGCAAGGGGTGTACCGGTCCAATAATGGTGGAGCAACGTGGGCTCGAGTGAGCAATGCGGCCATGGACGCACTCTTCACGGCCAATACGAGCAACACCGAATTAGCCGTCGGCCGATTTGGCGAAGTCTATACCGCGATCATCAATGCCGGCAGATTAACTGGGCTCTTCCGTTCGCCAAATCTCGGAGCTGCCTGGACCGCGATGGATTTGCCTGCCACGAACGAAAATGGCACGAATGTGGGGCTAAATCCCTTGGGATTCAAAGGGCCTTTAGCTGGCACTCCCGACGAGATCGCCGGTGGACAAGGAAACATCCACTTTTCGATCACTGCCGATCCTACGAATCCGAACATTGTCTACGTTGGGGGCGATCGACAACCGACCAGCTTTGGCGATACCGGTCCGTTTCCCAATTCGATCGGCGCCACCGATTACACCGGACGACTGTTTCGTGGCGATGCGTCGCGCCCTCTTTTGACGCAGTTCGTTCATCTAACGCATCGCAATAATCTTGCCCCCTTGGGAGGCGGCACGACTTCCTCGAGCGCTCCACATGCCGATTCACGCGACATGACATTCGACGCGGCCGGGAATTTGATCGAAGTCGATGACGGCGGCATTTACCGTCGCACAACACCTCGAATCAATACCGGCGACTGGTTTAGTGTCATAGGGAACCTCCAAGTCACCGAAATGCATGACGTTGCTTATGACACGATTTCCAACGTTATCATCAGCGGAAACCAAGACACTGGAACAACCTATCAACCGACCTCCGGTGCTTCGATTTGGAGAAGTATCAGCACTGCCGACGGTGGTGATGTCGCGGTCGATGAATTCTCTTTGGCCGGAAGTGGTCAGTCCATCCGCTATTCGAGTACTCAAGATCTGGGCGGTTTTCGACGAAAGGTATTCGACGCCACGGGAGCCATCGTTGGAAACTCCACATTTCCGGCGTTGACCGTAACTGGCGGGGGCGCACCGTTGGCTCCGGCCTTTCGAACCGTCGTTCAAAGCAATGCTGTTGTCGGCTCGCGATTGATTATTCAAGGCGCCAATTCCACGTACGAATCATTCGATCAAGGCGCTTCGATTACCGAAGTGGGTCCAGGTTTGGGTGGGGCTCAGGATGCCATTGCCTACGGTGGCAAGCTCAACGGCGTTGTCAACCCAGATGTTCTGTGGGTCGGTTCTGGATCAACGGTCTCTCTCCGGACCACTGCGGGAGGACCACTGACACGGACGGCCTCGCAACCTGTCAATTCTGAAATTCGCGATTTGGCCATTGATTCGAATGCCTATACATCGGCAGCTGTCCTGACGACCGACGAAATTCAGTGGACGATCGATGCAGGCATTAGTTGGCAAAACATCACCGGCAACCTCGCATCGTTGGCGTCTGAGTTTCTGTCGCTCACTTACGTACCAGCCGGTCTTGGGGCACTTGTCGCTGGTACATCACAAGGCATTTTTGCTTCGAGTCTCGCCCTGTTGGGGCAATGGTCTCGCATTGGAACCAACCTCCCCAACACGCAAGTTTACGAATTGGATTACGATGCGGCCGATGATGTGATGGTCGCTGGTACCTTGGGACGCGGCGCATGGACCCTTCCGTCTGCAATCGCAGCCATTAACGAGGACTTGTTTGGTTTTGAACCACCGCGTTTACTTTCGATTTCTCCTAATTCGGGACAAATTCTCAATCCAAACGCTGGGAACACGGCTACAGCCAATGTGTTGAATGAATCACCCAATGAGCTCATTTTCCGATTTAGCGGTTCGCAACAACTCGATCCCGCATCGCTTGCGGGGATTCGAATTGTGCGTTCCGGTGGTGATGACGTTTTCGGAAATAGTAATGATGTCGTGATTACGCCAACCTATCTTGGCTTTGGC
>JANOAI010000652.1:0-6708 GCA_031411055.1 Pirellulaceae bacterium | reverse complement strand
CTTTTTATCAACGATCTTTTTCGTTGGTTTCGCTGGTTGTTTTTTTGCTGCCGATTTGCCACCCGTAGGCTTCCGGGCTGGAACGATCAACTGGAATGAAGCAATCGCTTTTGTCTTGATCAAATCCGAAGCGGTACCAGCCAGCGTCTTATCAACCTTAGCCAAGTCCTTCAAGGACAACTGGAAGGGCGCCGTGTACCCTTTCTCCCATTTCCCTTGGGTTCTTCGCAACATCTTGGACTTTGGATCGTAGGTATACAACGCCGAATTCTTCGGAAGCGAAGGAACGGACGAAGTCTTCGCTTTCGCTTTCTTAGAAGAAGCAATCGACGCGAACTCCTCAATTTCGACCGCATCCGTGATAAGATTATCGTTACCTTGAACGTCTGGATCACATGGTCCTGCGTCGTCAGGACACCAATAACCAGGTTCCGACAGGTCGTAGAATAGGTTCCAGGTTTCGGTTTCGTTGTCGCAATAGTAGGCGCAGGTATTCGGTGGCTGAGTTGAAGATGCTGCGCTTGCCGCCTTAGTCACTTTTTTCATAGAACGCCCAATCGATAGTTAAAAGATAGTCGGGTATTGTGATCGCGAGAATCGCGTACTGATTCTCACTCTTTTAGATTCATTCGATCAATCACACAAGCTCTGAGAGATCCGAAAGCTGAATGGTTTAAGCTCATTATTAGGCATCGAGGTCGTCTGCTTAAACCTTAGGGACCCTGCGCGGCTCACGAGCGAACCATGAATCACATAGTTCGCAAAATTTTCCGGAAAGGATTGAACGAGATTGGCAGCCCCCCCAAAGCCGTCGTCCTTTCCAATATTATATTTACAGAACAACCATTCCGAGCCATCGTCGATCTGGGAAAAAATGCCACAACGATTCGGAAGAAAATTTTCCTTCGTGATCGTCTTGGATTTGTTCTCAGTTGGTAAGTTTGGGCCGTAAGCAGAGTTGTGGGGCGTCAGGAATGTTCCATAAAAACTCTCGGTTTCGATACTGCCTCGAAACGAAATATGCCATTCACGCCGCGTTGGCAATCGATAGCCAGGTAGCGATAAGTTGACTTCGCTTGATACTTTACCTTTCAGCTCATCTGAGTTCATCCAACGAATGGCTGTTTCACCGTTTTTCGCCAGTCCTTCGCGATTTGTAAGCCAATGGCTGAACTGGATTGCTTGGTTCCAAGTAACTTTTTGCGTATCGCAAAAAACGTCATCGGATACGATTGTTTGTTCATCGCGTCGATAAATCGAGTCAAAGAGGCAAAAGGTTGTTGGGTTCACTTTTTCAGTCGCGATTGCGAATGAATAAGGAATTGAATCCCTTTCCCACGTAGCTACCGTAGGTAAATCTTGGTTGGCTTTGTGGGTGATCGGTGGCAATAGTAGCTCGACTGGTCCGCGGAAGATTCGCATCGTCATGCCGATCGAATTCACGTACCACTCGCGACCGGAGACAATTCCTTCCTTTGCGAGTTGCAAGTCCATCTCGTTGACTTCCGTCACACGGCCCCAATTTTTGAGAAACCATCGGCACATGCTATGGACGCCACCGTCAGGATTTTTAGAGTAAGCGTTCGCCACCCATTGTTGAAAGGCTTTCGTTGCGTCAGGTTCCAATGTCTCACGCTTGGCTTGGCTAAGACTTAAGAGCAGACTGTACTGGATCGTCGGGTCCGTCTCAACAACGAGCCGATCTACTAACGGATAAAGCGGAAAGCCTGTGTCCACGATTTGATGTGCGAAATAGCTTCTCGGTCGAGGGTCCGTGACCACACCAAGTGCTGGCCAAACCGCTTCATAATCGCCAAAACCGTAGGCGATGAGCCGAAGATTCCCAGTTCTCTTAGCAATCTTTTCCCCACGGTCGTCGCGACTGTACTGCAAACCGGCGCTTTCGAGCTGTTCTCGAAGGATGGGAACAACGGCGTTTTGGTAAGGTGCAAACTCTTTCTTCCATCGAACCAGGTCGTTGACGTTTGCATCGGCGGCGCCAGCGAGTCCTATCTCGATTGTGTTTTGGTCGAGCAATTCAAGGAGATAGTCCAAGGTGAGTTTACGTTCGGAAATCGACTCGCTTGATTGGTAGTGACTCACGAGAGGTTCGAGCAACGGATCGCGAAACCGTCGCGTCAAACCTATCCAACCACGCATATCGCCGGAAAACTCAGAGCGAACCAACCATTGGATAAGACTTTTCGACGCATCTATCCTTTTTAAAGAATCAGGTGAAACAACACCTAAAACGGATGCGAGCATCCCGGACGTTGATAGATTTCCTTCATATTCGGTGAGTTTAGCCTCCATTAACGGGAGGCAGGTTTTGGCATGGGGCCGCAAGGCTTCTCCCAAGATGGTGATCTGTTGAGGCGAAACACCTTTCTCTAATCTTTCCCAAAGCAGTTGAGGCTGGCTTAAGGACTGCGGGAGTTGACTAAGCCATTCTTCGATCGGAATTTCGTTGCGAACGGTATGACTTACAATGCCGTCATTCATTACTATGGATCGAAGCGTTGGTGTAGGAGTAAGCATGACTTTCAAGCCTAACGCAGTCACGCCTAAAAGTAAGCCAGTGGCAGCCAACCCCCATTTCAAATCAGTCGGATTGCGCTTCGTCCAAAGGTAAGAACGTTCGAGCAGCCCTGTTGGTTTGGCAAGTATCGGTTGGTCATTCAGCCAACGCTCGAGATCCTCCGCCATTTCCAAGGCTGAACCGAATCGGTGGGCAGCATCCAGCTTAAGGGCCTTATGGCAGATGGTCGCAATCTTCCGATCCACACTGGGATCAATCCGACCAATGCTTGGTACTTCTTGATTTTGAATACAATGCGAAATGACCGACGCATCGCCTATGAACGGTGTCCTCGCAACCAAGAGCTCAAAAAGAATCGCTCCAAGACTGTACACATCGGAAAGCGGTGTTACCTTGCTTGACTCACCGCTGGCTTGCTCAGGGCTCATATAGGCTGGCGTGCCTAGAATCTCACCAGGCAAAGTACCCATCGAATTCGAATTGATTCTCTTAGAAATTCCGAAGTCTAGTAGCTTGGGAACTAAACGCTCAGCCTTCGGATCAATCTCGTTGGCTCCGACAGGATATGCGATCATCACGTTCGACGGCTTAAGGTCGCGATGGATGATCTTCTTTTCGTGCGCATAATGGACAGCTCGCGCGAGGTCGGCAATAAGTCTCGCTGCCGTTCGAATGGGAAGACGCCCAAACTTCGTCAAAACCTCCTTGAGAGTCTTTCCGGCGACATACTCCGAAACGAGAAATGGAGTCGAACCATATCTCCCATGATCGTAAAATTTAACGATGCCTTCATGGTCGAGTCTACAAGCGTTCTGTACCTCCCGTTGAAATCGTTGAATATCATCCTTTTCGCTGAGAAGCTGCGGACGAGGAACCTTGATTGCTCGATTCACGCCGGATTCGATATGTTTCGCCAAGAAAACGTCGCCAAAGGAACCATTCCCTAAGTCGGCTGTTAAAATGTATTTCCCAAATGGGACCGGGAAACGTGCTTTGGTCTGTTCGTCGATCTCTGTTACTTTTCGATGTCGCAATTCAAAGTCAGTATCGGCTCGGCTAGATCGCATCGATACCGTTGCCGACAATTCTTGCTCGGAGGATCGAGATGCAGCATCCTCGTAGCTTTGCTCAAGCAACATTAGCTCTTGAAGCAATTCTTCACGGTATTCCGGTATGAGAAGTTCGGCGTAATCCGATGCGGATGGACGTTGGCCAAGCCGGAGGGTCTGTTCAAACCAGTCACAAACACAGTCCAGTTGGTCGTCGGCTTCTAACGACGACCACTCTGCATCACCAAGCGGTATCTTGATCATCTAAATCCCCTAATTCGACAGTCGTACCCAGTTCCTGCATCCAAAGAGCACGGATCCTTTTTAGCTTCCGGCTCACCGATTTTACATCGATGCCGATTTTTTCAGCGATCTCTTGATGGCTATAGCCCTCCATTTTGAGGATTGCCACACTTCGCGTGGTGTCAATCTTGAGTTTTTGGTTTAGCAAATAGTCGACTGAATCGCGAAGCATGGCTAATTTTTCGTGGTTCGGCGTCTTGTCCGCCACATCGATGGGACTCTTTCCGTCGTCATCACGCTGAGTGAAATCCGATAAACTGTGCACCGAACCATTACCACGCTTCCAAGTATAATTTCGGCGTTTCAGATCGATGACAATGCTGTGCAAGATCGCCAACATGAAGAGCCAAAGCGATTCTCGATCGGGCAACTTCCCTTTGTTCTCTGATTTCTTGAGGTTTTGAGAGAGTCGCATGAGTACCGTAAGTGCGACATCCTCACCATCTACGATTGGGCCAGCGTGCCGCGAGAGCCGAATTTCCGCTACCTGGGTAAGTTGCTCGAAATAGCGAGTATAGAGGGCACTCAAGGCGTTGGAGTCACCATCTTCTAAGTTGCGGATCCACCGCGTTACTGAACCGAATACACTGCCATTCGTCATGTTGACACTCTCGATTTTCGAGGACGGAATGACCCTCTAAAAGTCTTTCATACCGAATTTAGAGAACTCCCTTCCTAAAAACAACGAGAATTCGTCAACATGGCCTGAATTTCACGCAGGTTTTCATTGCAATTGCAATTGCAATCGTAAGCGAATTAACCAGTTCGAGCCCGCAATTCTGGAGAAAATTGGAACCTGCTCGCGTCGCGGGAAGGATCGGAAGCCAGAGCACCAGAGCACCGTGGAAAAACGAGCATACTCGATCGCCAGGGGCGACGACCGAAAACAGACTCAATCAAAAAAATCAGATTAGGCTGATTTCTTTTTCCCAAGCTGGATCGTACTCCCGGCGCCAAAGCTGGGTTGGAACGCCGTCATCCGTGATATGACCGTCCTCGGCTCGTGTATGAATAACGCGATCGGTTCGGTGAGCGATGTTTCCAAGCAAGCACAGTAAGGTGCTGCGGTGTCCGCTCTCAATGGGTTGAACCAGTTTCGTGGAATCGTTGGCTCGAATCGCTTCGATAAAGTTCGCGATGTGTTCCGGCTGCCCCTGGGAAGTCTTTTCCGCTTCTTCGACCAATTTGTCCTTCGTATCAAAAATTCGAAAAGTTCCATCGGCATCGAGTTCAAGATAGCCTTCGGTCCCATAAAACGAAACAAACGGTCCGAGCTTCGATTTGCTCCGTGAGTTTCCTTGATAAGTGATTTGCTTCTTCCCTTCGAATTCCCACGCAACTTGATGTACATCGGGCGTTTCTTGATCATCATCAAACCCATATTGCCCACCCGAGCTCACTGTACGGATCGGATAGTCAACCTGCATTCCCCAACGACAAAGATCCAGGACGTGAATTCCATTGTTCCCCAGCTCTCCATTCCCCCAGTGCCAAAACCAATGCCAATTATAGGGGACGACGTTCTCCCGAAACGGCTTTTTCGGCGCAGGACCTTGCCATAGATCGTAGTTCAAGGTCGAAGGTGCTATGGCGTCGGATTTCTTGCCAATCGTCGGACGAAACTGACCAAAAAAAGCCCGGGCCAAATAAATTTGACCGATCGCTCCGGTGTGCAGCTTGGCAATTCCAGCTTGAATGCCAGGGCTGCTTCGACGCTGAGTACCCACTTGCACACAACGTTTGTATTTGGACGCAGCTTCGATCATCCATTCACCCTCTTGGGGATTATGGCTCGATGGTTTTTCTACGTACACATGTTTTCCCGCCTTGCATCCAAGAATCGTTGCCGGTCCATGCCAATGATTGGGAGCTGCACAAAACAATGCATCGACTTCTTTGTCGTCAAGCATCGTACGAAAATCTTGAATCGGATTTGCCTTCCCTCCTTTATCAGAGATCGTCTTGACCGCTGCAGCAGCCCGATTTTGATCGACGTCGCAAAGATACTTCAACTCAACGCCCGGAAGCTGTAAAAGACTGCCTGCCAGCGACAACCCTCGGGAAAGCCCCATGACACCGACCACGATGCGCTTAGGCTCGTTGTTAGTGGTTGATTGAGCAAACAAAGGCTCACTCGAAAGCCGGGCCAATTTCCAGGCCGCAACGGACCCGATGGCGTTCTTCAAAATACGGCGACGAGGAGGCAAATGGGTAGGGACGGTTGGTTCAGACATGGCGGGTTTTCGCAAAGGAGGTAGGTTGATCGTCCCCGAATGCATTCCTGGGGAAGAAACGAATTATAGTCCATTCGTAACGTCAACGGCGATATGTTGTCCCGACAAATTGGTATGATTGAACGCAGTTAGTACCCCGTTCGTTCATGAGCATCCATGATAAAGCTTGATTTGCCCGTTCGCCGATTACACGGTCCTGGTCCTTCGCCGGTAGCCGATTCCATCCTTCAAGCCCTAGCGCTGCCATGCATTGGACATATGGATCCAGTCTTCATGAAGGTCATGAACGAAGTCCGCGAAATGATGCAACAAGTCTTTCAGACCAAGAATGAAATGACTCTGGCCTGCAGCGGCACTGGTTCGGCCGGGGCAGAGATGCTGATGGACAACCTTGTCGAACCTGGCGATGTTTGTTTAGTAGGGATCAACGGTGTTTTTGGCGGGAGACTAACGGATAAAGCCAAACGAGCTGGCGGTGTTGTCCATAACATGGAAGCCGATTGGGGGTATATTTTCGATCAAGATGCGATCATTGCGAAAGTCGAAGAACTCAAACCCAAAGTGGTCGCCTTTGTCCATGCCG
>JANOAI010000651.1:0-6019 GCA_031411055.1 Pirellulaceae bacterium | reverse complement strand
CAAAAGCCGGAACGGCCCTTCGGGTGCTTTGAACTTTTGGTACCTGACCCCGTTTTCCGAATGGCTATATGAAAAATGAAAATGCTCTAATGTCGGGATTGAGGCATTCGAATAGACGCATTGATTCGATTCTTTTCGAGTGAATCGGCTACATTGTCTTAGAAGCGGAACAGCAATTTAAGTTACGAACTGCAACATTGGATTTATAGACGGAAATTGATTCATGGGATTTTTTGGTGGTAAGTCAAAGAAAAAGTCGAATGCCGAAGAAGAGTTGCCACCGATCGAACTGAAGCCGATGGCCTTCGATAAAAACGAAGCGCAAGGCGTCGTGATCGCTTGCCGGCAATTGCCGGGATTTCCTGTCGCCTTGAACATCCTGGCCCAGGGGATGAAGCTTCGTGCTGATCGAATTTTGATGGACTATTCAGCGCAAGGAGTAGCTGTGCGGGCGCGGGTCGACGGAGTCTGGGAAGCCATGCCTGCCATGGATCGCCCAACGGGTGATGCAGCGTTGGTAGTCATCAAGAAAATTTGGGGAATGAATCCTGCCGAGCGGCGTGCTAAGCAAGACGGAAAATGTGCCGCTGCGTTCATGAAGGGTGATTGGATCTTCTCGGTATCAAGTCAAGGAACGCAGACAGGAGAACGCGTCCTTGTCTCGATCGAACCGAAAAAGCCGGTCCTCAAGGCTTTGTCTGATCTTGGGATGCGAGACAAACTCCAAGAGAAGCTAAAAGGGTTTCTCAATGGCCACGGTCTCGTGCTCATCAGTGCCCCGGCCGGTCATGGCCTACCTACGACCTGGCGCATCGCGCTCGAGTCAGCCGATCGTTACATGCGAGACTGGCAATCGATCGAGGTCAAGGGCGAAGCCGACGCCGAGATGATCAATATCAATCAGAACGTATTCGATCCCAAGGCTGGAGAAACGCCGGAAGAAACGCTTCGAAAGGTGTGTTTGAAACAACCTGATGTGCTCGTAATGCCTTCACTGTTTTCCGATAAAGTTGTCGAGCAACTGCTGGTTCAACTCAATGCGGAACAGAAACACGTCGTCACCAAGATTGTAGCGAACGACCCGGTGGAAGCTGCGATTCTCTTGCTTTCAACCCATAAAGCGCACGCCAAGGAATTGCTTGAATCATTGAGCTGTGTTTTAAATCAGCGGCTAGTGCGGAAGCTTTGCGATTCCTGTCGTCAGACTTTTCAACCAACTCCGCAGTTGCTTCAAAAGTTGGGCATTCCGCCCGGCCGGGTTACTCAACTTTATCAACCGTTTGTCGCGCCGCCGCCAGAGCAACGTGTCGATGCGAAAGGAAATCCTATTGAAATTCCGATCTGCTCCAAGTGTAATGGCCGTGGCTACTTTGGCCGAGCGGCCGTGTTTGAGCTTTTGGCGGTGACTCCCGAATTGAGAGCTGCCATTCTCAAGTATGCGAAGACCCCAGATGCGATTCGTCAGTATGCAAAGAAATCCGGCCATTTGACCTTTCAAGACGAAGGGCTCCTCGCGGTCGCGACCGGTTTGACGTCACTTCAAGAATTGCAACGCATTTCTCAAGCCAAGACTTAGAGCATGATGATGGCTGGCATATCGCCCGTTATGTTTGATCGAAGGCGTTTCTAGCACTGAACCGTTTCTTCGTACGATCTTCGTTACGCTTGAAAGAGATCCGCGTACTTCGGCTCGAGTGTGAGAAGCTGGGCATTGCGTTCAGCCATGGCGGCAATTGTTAAGTGTGGGTTGCAAGCGATGGCGGTTGGGAAAACAGCTCCGTCGGATACGTAAAGCCCTTCATGAATTCGCATCTCCCCAGTTTGCGGGTCGATGTCACCGCCGCAAGCCGTGTCATAGACCTGCCCCTTATGATTGATTACGCCGCAACGAGGGTCGTCGCTCATCGCACAACCACCGAGTGGATGCACCGAAACCATCCGATCACCAAATAGTTTAAGATATTTGTACTTGCCACCATGGCCATGCGCGACTCGACCGAATTCAAGTCGGATTTTCTTTCGGTAGTCGCTCTTCAATAGTCCTGGCCATTTTACGACACCGTTTTGATTGTCTTCGAGCACAATCTTGCCTTCCTGTCGATCATGCCCCATTCCAAGCATCACGAGTGTATGATCCAAGTTCATATCCTGCATGAGAAGTCCGAGGACATTGCAATACGCTTTGGGGGCTGCACCGTCTTGAATCAAAATTCGATCGTGAAGGTTAGGGCGAGTTGGATAGGTGAGATTGGCTTGAATCGTGGGGCCAATGCGTTGAGCTTCCTTTGTGTCTGCACTGACACCATGGATATTGGTCACAAAGTCTGACTTCGTCACAAACCCCAACGCATCGCCATTGCCGGTCCAGTTACAACCTAGTTGCGTTGATAGGTTGAGTTGGTCGCTTTGGGATCGGAGAAGAATTTCCGAGCTCCCAAGACTCCCTGCACCGAGGACAACGATTCGAGCTGTCATGCATCCTTCAAGCGTCGTGTGTTTCCCTTTTTCATCGCGCTGATGATAGTGATAGAAGATTCGGTAGAAACCATTGCACTTCTCGATATGGCGAACTTCCGTTTGACTGAAGATTACGGCTCCAGCTCGCCTTGCCATCGGCAGATAGTTGTAAGCCAACGTGTTCTTTGCGCCGACATTGCAGCCGGTAATGCAATCACCGCAGTCGCTGCAGTCACGCTGGATCATCCCTTGCCGATTGAGAATTGGAAGTTGAGGCCCTTGAAAGGATCGCATGACCGTGAGTGCGGCCGCTTCATAGTGACATTGGTAATCGGCTAGCTTCTCGGCCGCTAGCCGTTGCGACCTCATTTTGCATGTCCAGTCTTGAGGATCGATTCGGGCATGTAACTCCCATTCGGCCCGATCGAAATACGGGGTGAGGCAATTCATATCGCGAAGAGCATTTGGCCATTGCGTTTGAAGAAACACTTCGTGATCAGGACGAATCGCCACACACGCATTGATCAACGACGAGCCCCCGACGCCGCTCCCCGAAAGTACGGTAATGTCATCAGCCTGAAGAACGTTATACAAACCGGTCGGATTGCTCATCTGACGCTTGTTGCGGCCAAAGATCTTCAACCGAGTCTCGTCCATGATGTCGTTAAGTTGATCGGGAAAGGTTCCCGGAACCCACTCACGACCGCGTTCGAGCATACAGAGATTCGCACCAGGTCGGAGGCGTTGGGCGAGTCTAGCTGCGGTAATCGCTGCGCCATAACCGGACCCAATCACAGCGATGTCAAATTGCCAGGGGACGCCGCGACCCGGCGGTTGGGACAAAAGCTGCGGTGATGCAGTCAAGGAGCCACCGAACGCTTGCATATTTTGGCGATAGTCCATCATCGCCAGCGCTTTAGCGTTGCTGGATGGGGTTGCCTTTACCCCGCCCCCTATTCCGAGCGGGCCTGCCTTGGCACTTTGCGATTGGAGAGCGGCCGCACCTAACGCCACTGACGTTGATTTGAGAAAATCCCGGCGGTGTTTTGAACCGGGGAGCGAACTATTTTTGCCATCTAAGTTCGACTGAGGGGACACGCAGCAGTTTCCGTATGCCAATTGATTTGGTTAGCTCATCTATTCATTTCGTTCAGAGACTCACTTTTCCTTATCGGCAAGCGGAATGATCGGCATAACAGGAAAAGTCGAAGAATTCTCATATTCGGATCAGCAAGTTTCAAGCGATTCGCAACCTTTCCTGCGAAGATGTCGTGGGTGAATATACGCAATAAAGGACTACTTTATCCGCTTCTTCCAGCGATCGAGTTCTTTGGTGAGAAGGTCGCGAGGGCGAGTCGTGAAGTAGTCGTACCCAACTTTGTTGTGCTTGGCCATCTCGCTATAAGTAGTATAGATGACCCCATCTTGTGCCCCGGCAAAAATTGGCTTCTGCGTTTTTAGATCGTAGAATCGTGCCCACCGAACTTCCGTAGACGAATCATCCAAAACATAGTCCGTTTTGCCGCTGTCATTCTTCACTTGCTTTAGCCCCGTTATCGCATGAGATTCGAACCACGCAATGGCCGCGTTGATTGCATTACGTATTGCAAAAGTGTCCGGCGCTTCTCGCATCAGAAATTTTACCAACTCGGCACTCTCACCACCGCTCAGTGATGGCGGCTCTTTCAACCTCGCGGCGACCGGTTCCAGCGTGATGGGATCATGTTGTGCACACCAAACAGTGGGTTTGCCATCGATTTTGACTTGAGCTTGAAGCAGACAATCAATTCCATTCGTCGCAGCAATTGCAGCTTCATTTCGTAAGCTTTCATCGATCCATCCATAAGGAGCTTTTCCGGTGCCGACTTCCTGAAGTATTTGGATGGCGTGTAGCATGGCATTATCATTCAGCGTCATCGCTTCGTGATAACCGGGTTCGAGTGGATAGACTTGCGGCCAACCTCCATTCGGGAACTGTGCATCCAGCAACCATCGGATACCGCGGATGGTGCCGTCTTGGTAACGATCTTGAGGTTGAGCGGCATAAACCTGCACGAGGAATCGAATCTGTTCCGTCGTTGAACGATTGTCGAGCGTACCGCAATAGTGCCACCCGAGGTCACTTTGGCTTGTCCAATGGGTTCCTTCGGCACGCGGACCTTTTGAGTAGTCAACGGCCTTCGACCAACCACCGGTCGGTGTTTGATACGAAAGAATGATATCGGCAAGCTTGGCCGCTTCAGCGGTTGCAAACCAAGATGACGCAACTTTGGAGTCTAATTCGAATTCCTTGCTATTGCTGGGAGCAGGCCGACTGGCGGAAAGCCCGGCCTTGGCTACTTCGCCAGCTAATCGATTTCGTTCGTTAAGGACATAGCCATTGGATTTCGAGACGTACGCCATCCATGCCACGCGTTCCTTCTCTGGCATTTCTTGAATGCGCTCGGAGGTAACGAGTTTAAGAGGTCGCGATACTGGTTCGGTTTGAGCTACTCCCGAAGAATCGATTGTTTCTTGAGCAGGTAGGAATCTCGTCGCGCAAATCAAGAACAACAGTGCCAAGAACACTCTACGAGGACTTGACTCGCGTGTCACCGTGAAGCGAAGTAAACGCTCAAGGCAGCGCTGAAGCGCAATTCGGAAAGGTTTTTTTTGTTGCAAACTATCCTTGACGATTCTGCGATTGCGATTCATTTTGTGGTGATTGATGCAGTGGGTCTGGTGATTGTCGATCGATGTTTCATTGTAGCTAAACGAAGACCATGGCTGGGCCACCAAGTAAAGTAAGAGCGAGGATACATGACAACACGAAATTGCTGTAAAACCACGTTCTACCAGTGTTTCGAACGGCAACCTGCGTGGTTCCCATTTGGAAGAGTCGAATTGTACTTTGGGAGTAGTGAATAGCAATGATATCTCGACACTGCAGCAACACGCCTCCCGAATCGCTTCGCATCGGATTCGAAACGACTGTTGATCGCGATGGCAAGGAATGGAACTATGCACTCATCCACGGATCGCCCGCCGGATTCCGTATGATCGCCAATATGCTACTCGAAATGGCGGACAACGTCGAATCGAAACAAAACAGTAGTTGGCACTTATCGTTATCGCCTGAAGATATCCCGGCGTTGCTTACAACCAACGTCAGGAATGTTGACTTGACGTGCCAGCCATCGCCTTGCCTGCTCATTCCGAAAGACGAATAGTTCGTCGGCTAATGGAAAAGCTTCGAACTTTCCCGCGAGCAAGGCTCGCCACTGCTCTCGCAAGCGGTGTTAATAACTACACGTCTTCACCATTCCAACGTGCACCCTCCTGCTTGTGGGTCGTGCAGCTTACGTGTTACCTCGCCCACGTCTTCGTGGGAGAGGTTACGAATACTAAGTAAATTCATTAGTTCTAAGCTGGACGAAATCCTTGCGCGAGGTTGGAGGGTGAAGATGTGTAGAGACCAATGCGTACGCGGGAAGAGATAACAAAAACAATCGTATATCATGTTCCAAACGAGGTAACAAAAACAATTGGATAAGATGTTCCAACCAGCGTCGCGCAATTGCGC
>JANOAI010000650.1:0-7251 GCA_031411055.1 Pirellulaceae bacterium | reverse complement strand
ATTGGGACGATGAACTGCTGGAATGGTTCAATATTCCTCGAAGCGTCCTTCCGCAAATTCGTTCCAGTAGCGAAATCTACGGTGCAACGGTTGGTTCGGCAGTTCCGGCTGGGATTCCTATTGCTGGTATTGCAGGCGACCAACAAGCAGCCCTCTTTGGTCAAAACTGCCATAGCCATGGTATGGCGAAAAACACGTATGGTACCGGATGTTTTATGCTGATGAATGTCGGGTCCACGCCAGCGGTATCTAAAAATCGATTACTTTCGACCGTGGCTTGGAAATTGGGCTCAAAAGGTCCGACCGAGTTCGCGCTCGAAGGGAGTGTCTTTATTGCTGGAGCGGTCGTTCAATGGCTGCGAGATGGATTAGGCATCATCGAATCTTCGAGTGAAATCGAAGCGCTCGCGAGAAAGGTCCCCGATAGCGATGGTGTATTCTTAGTTCCCGCGTTCGCCGGTTTGGGAGCACCTCATTGGGATCCTCATGCACGCGGAACAATCGCAGGAATCACCCGAGGAACGACCAAGGCTCATTTAGCCCGTGCCGCTCTCGACGGGATTGCCTATCAAGTCGCCGATGTTCTCGAAGCCATGCAATTGGATTCTGGGATTCGCGTTGATCAACTTCGCGTCGACGGAGGCGCCGCCTCGAACAACCTATTGATGCAGTTCCAAGCCGATATCCTTCAAGCCCCGGTGGTTCGCCCAAAGGTAATCGAAACCACCGCGCTAGGTGCCGCCTTTCTCGCAGGTCTCGCTGTCGGCTTTTGGGACGACGTCGAGCAGATTTCGCAGATTTGGCAAACCGATCGCGTTTTCGAACCCACCATGGCACCGGAACGCGTACAAGCACTTCGAGCTCAATGGCAAGAAGCTCTAAGCCGATCGCGAAGCCATGTCGCGTAGAAAATAGCAAGGTTGTTCGAATCAATACTGCCCTACTTACGATACAACTGTTGGTTGCGAATAAAGGCCTCTACGGAAGCGGGGACTTGGTATCGAATACTTCGACCTTGAGCCACTCGTAGTCGAAGGTCGCGACTACTAATTTCAATTTCAGGCATAACGATTCGATGAGCTTGAATTGTGGCGAGTCGATCCGCGTCGACAAACTTAGCAAAATGGCCAAGATCTGGCGGTGGCATTCCACCTCGGGCTACGACCACCGGCATCGTTAAGCGACATAGCTCCGCCGGTTCCTTCCAGCGTTCTAAGTCAATAAGCGAATCGGCTCCCATCACGAGAAACCATTCATGGTCGGGTTGGTCGGCTTGAAGCGATCGAATGGTGTCAATCGTGAAGCTCACGCCGCCACGATCGATCTCACGCGTATCGAGCTCAAAATGCGGATGACCTCCGATGGCTAAACGCAGTATCTCAACACGATCTTTCGAATCGGTTGGCAACCACTCTTGTTTTAGAGGCGATTGAAAAGCGGGAATCCAGAGAACCTTATCGAGCTTAAGTTGATCTCGAACGGTTTCTGCTACCAACAGATGCCCGATATGCACCGGATCGAACGAGCCGCCATAAATTCCTATTCTCAAGATCCTGGTCTCTCAATCAACCGAACGAACCCGCTTTACCTATACGACACGATTTCTTGTGGCAGCTTCCGCGACACGTTGGCCAAGCAAGACGCCTGTTTGGCGATCACCCGATCCGATGGTAGCTTGATCCATATTGGATTGTGCCATCACGCCGCAAAAGCTAGATAGTCGATTCACGCTTTCCGGCGAATTTCCGTTTGGCATAAATCCCGTGCCTACCCAGACCATTCCATGCTGCATGGCGTTGACCATCAATCCGAAGAGGGTGTCGAGCTTGTCACCGGAAAGTCCCATCGAATGGGTGAAGCCGGCAGCAATTTTGTCTTTCCAACCGAGCTGAAACCAAACGCTCGATGCGGCGTCGATGAACGCTTTGTATTGAGCTGCATAACCACCCATGTACGTCGGCGTTCCAAAAATGATTGCGTCGGCGGTACTGATGGCATCCAACATGGCTTTGTTGGCCCAGCGGCCTTCGTGGATATCGGTTCCAACGATTCGATGAAGCGTACAAGTCGCACCCGAGACCGACTTCACTCCGTCAGCGACTGCTTCGGCTAATTGCTGGGTATGACCTTGTGCGGAAAAGTAAACGATAGCGACGGAAGGCATGAGTAACTCCAGGGAAGATTTGGATAATCTCGAAACGCTTGTGTATGAATCTATGGTATTTGTTCGGAAAGCCCAAGATCCAACAGAAGCCGGCTAAATAGATTACCAACCGCGAGATGTTCGGACCAAGTGCGAAGATATGCAAAGTCGATTTTGTCATGTTTCGTTCTGACGACGGTTGTGATGTCTTCCCACTGTCGTTCGGAAACTTCGCCACCCGCACGAAACCATTCAAGCTTTGCTAAGATGATATCTTCTTGCGAAGCGATCGGTACGATCAAAGGCGCGTCGGCATAAAGTTGTCGTGAAATTGTTCTTTCAAAAGCGATCCGATCGTAAGGGCGATTTTTCCGAACGAAGACATCGACCTTGAAGGATGTTGGCAAGTGTATCAAATTGAAACAGCTTCGGCGTGCAATCGCTTCGTTAATGGCCGAAACGCTTGCGTAGTACAATGGTTGAATCAACGAGAGAAATCGATCAACTTGAGAGCTCTGGATGTCACAAACCAAGTCGACGTCTCGTGTGCTGCGCATTGCACCGTGGAAAGAACTAGCAACACTTCCTCCGACATAATAGCGGACCTGAAGTTGCTCGAAGGCGGCCGCAACGGGCGTCAAAGCCGCTATCAGGTCATCTTCGCTAGTCAATATGCTTCCCCAAGAGTTTTGATCTGCAACCTTCGGCCAAAGCCTTTCCATAGTGGATTTCAATGAATTTCACCTTCAATTCCAATTCATCGAGATCAGGAAAGCTCTCCCGAATGGCCGCTTTTGATTGTGCCATAATCGCGTTGGAGAGTCGAATTGCTTTTGTAGAACAATCCAAAGGGCTCATTTGGCGGATGAGGGCAAGTTGAATCTTGGCTGCTTCGGGCGACGTGTCGGAAGTGTAGGGCAGTGGGGGCATTCCAAGAATTGTACCGGTTAACCGAGTTTTTGGGGCGGGTTTTCATGGTTGGAATCGGAACGTATCCTATGTCTCATGAGCAATTCGATTCTCCATTCGACAGTCAGTCAACTTTCCAAGCAACTTCGTGCAGGCGAACTTACGAGTACGCAGATCGTAGAAGCTTTTCTCGACCGGATTAAGAGATCCGATCCGTCAATTCATGCCTTTTTGAGCACGGCTGGTGATCGAGCTCTCGAAAAAGCTAAGCAATTTGATCAATCGAGGTCGACCAACAGTGCTGCGCCGTTGGCGGGAATCCCAATCGCCGTCAAAGATGTTCTGTGTACCGAGGAACTTCCGACGACCTGCGCTTCGAAGATGCTTGAAAAATTTCAATCGCCTTACAACGCAGGCGTGGTTGAAAAGCTGAACCAAGCCGGCATGATCATGCTCGGCAAAACCAACATGGATGAATTCGCGATGGGGGGCTCGACCGAGAATAGTGCCTTCGGTCTGACTCGCAATCCATGGGATTTGAACCGAACGCCTGGTGGAAGCAGCGGTGGCTCTGCCGCTTGTCTTGCCGCTGCCCAAGCTCCCATGTCGATCGGCACGGATACGGGCGGTTCCATTCGGCAACCAGCCGCTTTCTGCGGCGTAAGCGGACTTAAACCAACCTATGGTCGAGTCAGCCGATACGGTTTGGTGGCCTTCGCGAGTAGTCTCGATCAAGTAGGACCGATGGGGCATACGGTCGAGGATTTAGCGTTGCTCCTCCAAGTCATCGCGGGCCACGACCATCGCGATTCGACGAGCATTCCAAGCGACGTCCCCGATTACTCAGCCGAACTCAACGCCGGTTGCAAAGGGCTTCGTATCGGCGTTGTTCGCGATCATCTCGAAAGTGAAGGGCTCGATGACGATATTCGCAAGTCCATTACCCAAGCGATCGACGTTTATCGGCAAGCCGGTGCCACAATCGTCGATGTCACGCTACCCAATACCAAGCATTCGATCGCAACCTATTACATCATTGCCCCGAGTGAAGCGAGCAGCAATCTGTCGCGTTATTCAGCGGCTCACTATGGTCATCGCGCCAATCCGAATAAAAATCTTGCGAAGGATACGTCGGCCCTGATCGATATGTATTGTCGAAGTCGCTCTGAAGGCTTCGGCAGTGAAGTCAAACGTCGAATTATGCTTGGGACGTACACGCTGAGTGCTGGATACTACGATGCCTACTATTTGAAGGCCTTAAAAGTGCGTCGGCTGATTCGACAAGATTACGACAAGGCATTTGAAACAGCCGACGTGATTCTTGGACCGACAACCCCGACGACGGCCTTTAAGCTTGGTGAGAAGAGCAGCGATCCGGTGCAAATGTATCTCGTGGATTTGTTCACGGTCGGAGCAAACCTGGCTGGCACGCCGGCTTTATCCATCCCGTGCGGAAAATCGAGCGGTGGATTGCCGATCGGAATTCAACTACAAGCTCCACCTTTGGCTGAAGCGACACTGCTTCGCGCGGGGCATGCTTATCAACAATTGACTCAATATCAACCTGAATGGCCAACTCTATGACAACCCCCGAATATCGCATGGTGATCGGGTTGGAAGTCCACGTCCAACTCAAAACCCACAGTAAACTCTTTTGTCACTGTGCAACCGAGTTTGGTGCCTCGCCGAACACCAATGTTTGTCCGGTTTGCCTCGGGCTGCCTGGTAGCCTGCCGGTTCTCAATCGCCAAGCTGTTGCCTTGGCCGTTCGCACGGGCTTGTCGCTTAATTGTCGAATCGGTGAGTTTACCAAATGGGATCGCAAGAACTATTTTTATCCGGATCTGCCAAAAGGTTATCAGATTAGCCAATTCGATTTGCCGATTTGCAACGAAGGCTATCTCGATATTGAGATTTCTACTCCCCTCGCCCCGTCTTCGGGGAGAGGGGCCGGGGGTGAGGGGTCTGAAGCGGAGCAGGGCAGGGGGGCCAAACGGATTCGCTTGGTTCGCGCACATCTCGAAGAAGATGCTGGTAAAAGTATGCACGATGAAAGTTCAGGCAAAGGTTCTTCGCGTATCGATTTGAACCGCACCGGAACACCGCTACTCGAAATCGTGAGCCAACCCGACATGGCTTCTGCTGACGAAGCCAAAGCCTATCTTACCGAATTGAAATTGTTGCTTGAATATCTCGACGTGTCGGATTGCAATATGCAAGAGGGTTCGCTACGCGTGGATGCGAACGTGAACTTACATCTCGATCGCGATGGGAAGACCTTAGCGACTCCGATCGTTGAAGTGAAGAACCTCAATAGTTTTCGAGCCGTCGAACGAGCTGTAAATTACGAAGCAAGCCGCCAGTATCAAGTCTGGAAACAGAATGGGCTTCTTATTGGGCAGTATCCGAAACAAACGCGTGGTTGGGACGACGATGCAGGTATGACAACACTTCAGCGTGAAAAAGAAGAGTCGGCCGACTATCGATACTTCCCTGATCCCGATTTAGTTCCCGTTACGATCAAACCGAGCGAAATTGAAAGTGTTCGTGGTCAGCTTGGCGAATTACCCCAAGCCAAACGCCAGCGATTTATCGATGTTCTTGGACTCAAGCCTTACGACGCCGAAGTCATTGTCTCGCAGGGCAGGGGGGTGGCCGAATACTTTGAGGCCATCCTCGCCGCAGGCGGACCTGCGAAACGCGCCGCCTCATGGATGCAACAAGATGTTCTTCGAACCCTGAAGGACCAATCGATCGGGATCGAGGCATTTCCAATCAAGCCGGCGAAGCTTGCAGAATTATTGTCGACGATCGAGACTGGAAAACTGGATACGTCACGTGGTCGCGAAGTTTTCCAAAAGTTAATGGCCGATGCAAATACATCCGTCGAAGCGATTATCAAATCGCTCGGCATTGTTGCCGTCGACGCGGGCGAGATCGAGAATCTCTGTAAGGAATTGCTCGCCGCCAATCCCGATGTGATTGAAAAAGTGAAGGCCGGCAATAACAAGGCTGTGGCGGCGCTTATCGGTCAGGCCAAAAAGAAAAACCCCAACGCCGATCCTCGTCAAATTCAAGAGCGATGCTTGGCGATGATTCAGCAGATGTAGTTCGACATTAGAACTCTCGTTTTCCAAATCAACTCAAACTTCGCCATCCCAGGGGGAGGGTCGAGCGAATCGACAAGAAAAACTTCACCTTTTTGTCTTGATTCTCACTCGGAAATTACCAAACATAAAGCCAGTTGACAGCGGTATGCGGTGAAACGGTCATGGCGGTTTTCGATTCGCAGATCGTTTCTTGATATTTGCCGTTGATCAAGACTAACGGACGCAATGGGTGATCATCGGAAAAGAGTAACCAAAGCTCGGAAATGACGTGCCGTTGGGGGAGTTCCCGCTCAAGTTCGGTGTCGTCTTTGGAGGGAATGGATGATACAATCTATCGAATTGGCTAAGCAGCGATTTCTTATTAATCGTGGATCGCCCCGCAATCCAAGGTTTGTTCGCGGAGCGAACCACGGCATTGAAATGCTCATTTTTTCCACCACGAATGTCCCGAATGATCAACGAACTGCCCATTTTAGGGGCCGAATCTGGCGCTTCACTTTTTGAACCTTCTCAGCGATTGCCGGCCTGGCTGAGACGAGAAGTCCCCAAGGGAAACCAAAACCATCGGACCTCGACCGTCATCTCCGATCTTAAACTCGAAACGGTCTGTGAAAGTGCCAAGTGTCCGAATCGGATGGAATGCTGGTCGCAACAGACGGCGACCTTCATGATTCTCGGCAATGTCTGCACGCGGCCATGTGGTTTCTGTGCCGTATCGCGTGGCAAGCCCGAAGCATTGTCCGCCGATGAACCGACGCGAGTTGCCGAAGCTGCATTGCGATTGGGTCTCAAGCATGTTGTGATCACTTCCGTGACTCGCGATGATTTGCCCGACGGCGGTGCCGAACATTTTTATCAGTGTATTCTCGCTGTTCGTGAGAAGACCGGAGCTTCGATCGAAGTTCTGACTCCTGACTTTGTAAAACAACGCTGGGCCGTAGACCGAATTGTCGAAGCTTCACCGGAAGTCTTCAACCATAATATGGAGACCGTGCCACGGCTTTATCGCCAGGTGCGCGGTCCTAAAAGCGAGTACCGATGGACGCTTGAGCTATTGCGTCGCGAGTTTCACCCAACCCCAACATCAAT
>JANOAI010000649.1:0-14169 GCA_031411055.1 Pirellulaceae bacterium | reverse complement strand
GAAAACAGAAGCTTCCGCAGGATAAACCTGCGGTATTCAGTTTGCGTGAAAGTATTTTTGGTGGCGTTGAGGGAGGAATGTCGAATTAATTACGTTATCCGTTTGGCCGTTCGAATAGGTTGCCATGTTTTTTGGCTTTTGACTGAAGCAAAACCCGAAAACCCGAGAACTCACGTCGAATGACGGAGTGAGCGAGCTGTCCTTGTGTGTCGCGAAATGCATCGAGCAAATGCTTGTTCAAATCCGTCTTGTTGGCATCCCCTTCCGATCGAATAGGCCGACCAAAACGGCACAATGCGAAGGGATGGCGTTCTTCGAGAAACGGGTACTCGATCGCTAAGGGCAAACAGACAACGTTGGGATGCTTGGTAGCTAGATGACTAATTCCCGGCATGAATTGTCGATTCGAATCACGGGGGTCTGTAAATTTGCCTTCAGGCGTTATCCATAATGAGCTATCGGACATAGCAAGGATTTGCGAAGAGATTTTCAGAAAACTTACGGCCCCCGCTGAAGAATCGAGCTCAATTCCGTAGTATCCAAGTTTTTTGAACGCTGGGTATTTCTTCAGCGCTTCCGCATCGATCGGTGCATAATACGAACGCTTTGGAAAGTATTCGCGACAAAGCAACATTCCCACAATCGGATCCCACCAACCAGGATGATTTGCGTACACGATGAGCGGAGCATTATCCGAGATCGGCGATTGCACCAGCGCGCGATCATCGATTGCAAAAACCGAAAAACTTCGCCGAACCATTTTTCGCGCATACCAGCAGAAGCCGTTCATCCACCGTCGGCTCGAAAGGAGTTTTTGCGGACCCATGGAGACTGCCTAGTTCGCTACCAGTTTTCCTGAGACCACGTCCTGATCAATACTATCGCCAGCGATCCAACCGCTCATCATGACCATCGGCATTCCAGGCCCGGGATGAGCCGCACCACCAGCGAGATACAAACCGTTCAGATCGCGACTGCGATTAGCCGGTTTGAAGGCTCCTACGAATGTTCCGTGACTTGCCAAACCATAAATCGCGCCGTTCAAAACGCGATATCGTTTATGAATGCCTTCCGGCGTCAGCGAGCTTTCGGTTACGATTCGTTCGCGAATCCCTTTCATACCGGCCGTTGATTCGAGTTTGTCGAGGATAACCTCTCGATATGGAGGCAGCATTTTACTCCAATCGTGATGCGGGCGAAGGAATGGCGTATGCACGAGTATGTACAGAGCTTCTCCTCCCTCGGGTGCAACGGCTGGTTCTGTGATAGCGGGCGCACAAACATAGGCGGTTGGGTCGGGAGCGGGTTCGCCGCGTTTGTAGATATACTCAAACTCTTCATGTGGATCGCGAGAAAAGACGAAGTTGTGATGCAACAGATGCTCGTAGCGTTCTTTTAATCCGAGATAGAGAACGACACCGGAGCAAGCTGGTTCGTACTTGCGCCGCGCGTTGAAACGTTTGGTGGCGTGGCTTCCTGCGAGTAGCTCTCGGTGCGTGCGGACGGCATCGCAATTAGAAACGATCGCGTCGAGACTAAACTCCCGACCATCCACGAGCTTCACCCCTCGAATCGACTTGCCATCGTTTTCGATAGAAGCGACGTCGGCTTGGGTGAGCAGTTCGACGCCGAGGTCTTTGGCCAAACGTGCGAGGGCTTCTGGAACAGCTCGTGTGCCGCCCATGGGATACCAAACGCCTTCTTGGGTTTGCATATGTGCGATACCACAAAGGACGGCTGGCGACGCTTCGGGCGACGAGCCTACGTATTGCGTGAAGTGATCGATCATTTGAGCAGCGCGTTCGTCGGGAACACAACCGCGAACAAGCTTGGCAACCGATTTCCCCATTCGCAAAGCCATCACGTCTTTTAGAACGCTTAGCGAAAAGGCGCCGCCGACTTCCATCGTATCTCCGATGCCACCGATGCTTCGCCAGAAGAAGAACTTCTTCGAGACATCATGGAGTCGTTGGCTGATCGTCATAAAATTCTCATACCCCGCTGCAACCTCCGGCTTTCCAGAAAACCGCAAAAGATTGTCTTTCATCTTTTGAGTATCCGCGACGAGATCCAGGACGCTCAGGTCTTGAAAGAAGCAACGCCATTGCGGGTCGAGGGCGACGAGATCGAGGTAGTCTTCTAGTTTCTTATCGGCCTCCTGAAAGATCCGAAAAAGAACCGAAGGAAGCGTCAAAATGGTCGGGCCCATGTCGAACCGGAATCCCCCTTCGCGATGCTCTGCCGCCTTCCCACCGAGCCATTCATTTTTCTCAAAAACGGTTACTCGGTGACCGCGGGCCGCGAGAGTGCAAGCGGACGCTAGTCCGGCAAGGCCGCTTCCAATCACTCCAACGCGTAAGCTCCGCTTATTCGCCTGTATCATCCTCATTATCCTTGGTTTGTCGTCGTTCCATTAAAGGGGGTGTCTTGGTTGAATTGTAGCAGACCTTCAAGTACCAACTCTTCCCTAACGACGGGTGCTTCTAAATTCCTCAGCGCGTCGTGTTGGGTCTGGTTGGTTATCTGGAACAGAAGATACGGCTGGTGAGGACTTCTACAACGGCGGTTTGAAGGCTGTCGTGGTCGGCTTCAACACGTTCGAAGATATCATCAATCTCGTAGCGGTCGACGCGTTCCATCAATCGACCGGTCGAATAGGACAGGAGGGTTTCGATTAAGTGACGCTTGAATGCTCGACTGCGTTGCGCCATCATGAGCTTTTTGAATTCGGCAAAATTCGAATAGGCTTCACCGGATGGTAAAGTCCCGGTCGTGTCGACTTTCAATGCTTCTGAGGACGAGTTCGTCTTCGGATAGTTGGAGCGGCGGCGCCCGATCGGATCGAAGGCTTCCAGGGCGAAGCCCATCGGATCGATCTTGCGATGACAAACAAAACAAGCTGGGTCGGCACTGTGTTTGGCTAAACGCTCACGGAGCGTCGTGGCGCCCGTGACGTCGGAATCGACGGCAGGGACCTCATCGGGTGGCGGCGGAGGCGGAGTGCCGAGCAGGTTTTCTAGGACCCATACGCCGCGCGTGACGGGTGACGTATCGACGCCGTTGGCGCTTACCGTTAAGACTCCCGCCATCCCCAAAACGCCTCCGCGTTGACGTTGGTCCTCGAGCTTCACTCGTTGAAAGCCATCGGCGAGACGAAGCGTTTCTCGCTCTGGCAACTGATAAAGCGAAGCCAGCTTCTTGTCGACAAACGTGTAATCAGCGTCGAGAAAATCGGTGATTGGGCCGTTGGTCTTTAACAGGTTCGCAAAGAAGAGCCGAGCTTCTTGCTTCATCGACGAGGGCAAATCTTGGGCGTAATACTCGCCCGCTGTTTGACGCGGCGGTGGCAACGAACCGATATCGCGTAGACTGAGCCAACTGTCGACAAAATCGTCGACGAAGGCTTTAGATCTCTCGTCAGTCAGCATTCGCAAAACCTGCTGCTCCAAGCCCGACGGCTGCATGATCTCGCCCGATTTCGCGGCGGCGTCCAGTTCGGTATCCGGCGGCGATGCCCACAACGTATACGACAATCGGCAAGCCAAATCGTAAGGACGCAATAGAGCTTCGTCGCCAGGTGTACCCTCGGTGAGATATAGGAACGATGGGGAACAGAGAATCATCTTGACCGTGTCGAGAGCGGCTTGACGCTCGGTCGCTCCCTCGTCTTGTCGCATGGAGTAGAGTTTCTTGATCTGCTCGAGATCGGCTTTGACGAGCGGTCGGCGGAATGCGCGTCGTGCAAAGGCTGACAATTGGTCGAGAGCTTGGTCGGGTTGAAAACCGCCCGGCCCGAAAACGGCGATCTCTTCGGCAGTTCCGTCGGGTTCGGCCAGTGGACCGTGAATTTTAATCTCATCGATCCGAATGTGTGGGAGCTTGCCGATTCGCAAGAGATGCGATCGATCGACACCCGATATTTTCTTACCGTTAATCTCAAGTTCTTTCGCGTATCGTTTGTTGAGTTCAATAACGGAGGCACGCGATTCATAAGGACCGTTAGGAAAGATGAAACGCGGCGTTTGGCCAGCTTCCAACCAGACGCGAAAGGAAAGCCATTCGGGTTGCGCGTCGGGAACGATCGCGTGGCCAAGGTGAGGCTCGATGGCTTGCGGATAGTGAATATGCCCCTTGGTTACATCGCCCGGCACAACGGCAAGTTGAAACGGTTCGGAAAAGTCGATGCGGAAAATCTTCGGGTCATAGTGAGTGTCTCGGTGCATGGCTTGCGCATGGACTTCGATGTCGTACAAGCCCGAAACGGGAACACCCGCAAGAAAGTCTTCGATATGCCCGTAACCGCCTTGACGTGTATCGGTGTTCGGTTGCTCGTAAAGACACAGAAACTGGTATTTGAGAACCGATTTATGTGGCCCGTCCAGCTCTTCATACTGAACGAAATGATCGTCAAAGTGCCACGTCTGCGGTTCGACGCGAGGTTTGTTTAATCGCATCTCGACCAATCGATTGGCGGCTTGGAAGTATTGATCCAAGAGAACTCCGGAGGCCTTCATATCCGAGCCGATGTGATCGATATGATTCTTCGTGGTTTCGCTTGGGAATTCGGCAGTTAATCCCAGTGTATCAACGCGTCTCGAAAGCAAGACTTCCAGCGTCTTCTGATACTCGCGATGCGATAGGCGTCGGATGACCGTTCGTCCGCCGGTCCCCTCGAATCGATCGCGAGCTTCTTGCAACGCTTTTCGCAGTTCTTCGACGATCGCCAAACGCGTCGTGTCACTAGGACGCTCGGCTTCGGCAGGAGGCATTTGTCCGAGTGTGACCTGATCGATAATCTCATCGGCCGCTATCAACTGCTGTTGAGTCAAGAGCGGCAACGAAAACGATTCGAATTCGCGCTGGCCTTCGGTCGTATCTTTGCTGTGGCATTCGATGCAATACTTCTTGAGAAAAGACTGGATCGAATTGCCTGGAGAGACGGTTGAAGGCTGGGATGCTCTTTCGGTTTGCGCCGTGAGATCGCTCGATAGGAGGAATACGAACGCAAGGCAACTCAGTATGAGCCTATCCCAAAACCTCAGTCCCTCACCCTCCGACCCCCTCTCCCCGAAACGGGGCGAGGGGGAGGGGGAGGGGGAGAAAAACGGTTTCGGGATTGGCTCTAAGTGTGCTACGAGAATACGCATAACGACTTACGCAAAGGTCCCGGTGCTCGTGCCGAAGGAATCGGCTTCGATTCCGGTTCGCTGCACGATGTCGAGGAACAAGTTGCATAACGGAACCTTGTGGCGACGTGGGTCCAGGCGTTTGAACTCACCCGTGCCATAGCCCGCACCGGCCATGATAATCGGCAAATCGTCGTTCTTGTGCGAGTTAGCATCGCCGATACCGCTGCCGAAAAGTACGGCTGTTGAATCTAGCAAGTTGCTATCGCCATCGGCGGTGCTTGCCAAACGCGTAAGGAACTTGTCGAAATGCTCAAGCTGATATCGCTCCAAGGCGATCAAGTGTGCGATCGATTCAGGGTCATTGCCGTGATGCGATAAGCCATGATAGGACTTGTCGATTCCCAAATCCTGCGGCAGGAAACTCCCGCCGATCTCGAGTGTTGCAACCCGTGTCGAGTCGGTTTGCAGAGCTAATGCGATCAACTCGTAGAGTATGGGTAAGTCTTGGACTGTATTGCGATCGTTGGGACGCGCTATCGAAGCATCCGGCTTCGGTTTGTTCGCCCATTGAATTCGAGCTTGAAGGCGTTTCTCCACGTCGCGAACTGAAGTCAAGTATTCGTCGAGCTTCGATCGATCTTCTTGATTTATGCGACGGGATAGTGAACGAGCATCGTCGACCATCACATCAAGAATCGACCCTTGCAAACGGTTGGCAGCGTTGTATCGTTCCATTGAAGCTGGTGACTCGCCGACAAACAGTTTTTCAAAAAGGGCTGCCGGTCCGGTAATCGGCGGCACACGAACTCCGGAACGTGTCCAAGAGAGCTGGCATCCGCCGTGAATGCCTCCTTCGGACCCAACTGTCAATGAAGCAAAGCGAGTCTGATCGCCGATCGCATCGGCAATGAACTGATCGACCGTCACGTTCCCATCTGGTCGGTTTTTCGACTCGTGATGCAACACGCCCGACAAAAAAGTGTGGACGGCAAAGTGACCTCCTTTGAGGCCGTGATCCATACCACGATAAACGGAGATTCGATTGCGATTGGCCGCCAATGGTTCGAGTAGTTTCGTAAGCTCGAAATCTTTCCCAGCTGTTTCCGGAAAGAGATGAACGCGTTGAAAGCCGAGCAGATTCCCGACCGCGACAAAGCGTCGGCGAGGTTGATCAGGCAACCCGCTCGTAGGCGACGCATCGCGATTGGCGCGGTCCGCTGCAAAGGACGGTAAAGCCGGTATGGCCAACGATCCGGCGAGAGAATGACGCAGAAATCTTCGGCGAGGAAGGTGGAAAGCCATTGCGTGCTCCTTGGTGGTGGGACCTACATTTTACTTCATCGGCTAAATATGGGAATAGCTTTGCCTGATCGAGAATCTCCAAGGAAGGTGCGTAAGTTGAAAATTCCAGGCAGTACAGCCAATTTCGGGAGATCTCAAGATCTCAGGAGACAGGCCCTCAAGGGACATCAAGCTAATTCGACCTAAAACGCCCTCGAACGGCGTCGATGATTTTGCGAAGTCCTTGGAATCTTCGTTTAACGGTCGTAGCGTGCGTCCATTGAAGCAGACCTTCAAGTACCAACTCATCTCGGGGGGCGGGTGCTTCCAAATGCCTCAACGTTTTTCCAAGCCGGTTCGAAATGACTTTGGGATAAGTCATTTCGAGAAGCCCTTCGATGCCGCGGGTTACGCCAAAGCCACTTTGACCCACCCCTCCAAAAGGAAGCCGCGGGTCGGCAGTCGGAATGATAATGTCCTTGATGGTAACGGAGCCTGCTTTGAGTTGATTTGCGAGCTGCATCGCCTCGGTTGCATTCCCGAAAACAGAAACCGTCAACGCGTAGGGACATTCACCATTCATTCGAATCGCGTCGTCAAGAGTGTCATAAGGGACTAGGAGGACGATAGGTGCAAAGATATCGGTCTTCGCGATCGAGGCCTCCGGCGAGACTGGACTCAAAATCACCGGATATCCTCTTGTCGCAAAGTCTAAGAGTGCATTGCTTTGAGAGTCCTTTTCGGTATGGAGCGGCAGAATCCGAAGGCCAGTGTAGCTTGAGAGACAATCTCTTAACGTCGTGACCGTCGATTCACTTAAGGTCGTCGGCTCAATGGCAGAGGCGGCCTTGGCTAAAGTTCGCTCAAAATTTCCGAGGCGCTCGCGGGGGACGAAAACACGCCGTGGTGCTAGACACGTTGCACCTCCGTTAAGCCTAAGTGAAAACACGATCGAATCCACGACCCGTTTCTCATCGAAATCGGAGAGTAAGACCATCGCATCGCACCCGCTCAGTTCCATCACGCCGGGCGTCAACGAATCGGCCATCGAACGTAGAACTGCCCGTCCACTTTTCGTTGACCCGGTGAGAACGACTTTGTCGACACCGGATTTTAAAGCCTGCTGAGCAGACGCAACGGTGGAATCGAGGATGCAAAACAATTCACCGGGAACCCCCGCTTCGATGAAGAGATCGCGAAGTCGATGGGTCACGGCTTCACATTCGCTGGCTGGTTTCACTAGTACAGCATTGCCCGCCATGATCGCGTGGAGTATCTGAACACCGACTAAAAAAATCGGATAGTTCCAGGTCCCGATAATCAAGATGATTCCAAACGGTTCTCGCCTTACTTCGGATCGAACGCGTCCAAGCCACATCGGGGTCCCGCGGGAAGAAACATAACGAGGCTTCAGGATCTTGCCTAAATCACGGGACAACCAGCGGGCGGAAGCAGCAAACGGCAACAGTTCGGACGAAATCGTCTCGCGATAGTCTCGTCGTTGCGGGGTTTGGATTGTGCTATGAAGCTGGCGGCCGTTCTCGGCAATGATGGCCGAAAAGTTGCGAGCGATCTTTTGGCGATTCTTGAACGAAGTCAGAACCCACAATCGCTGAGCCTTTCTCAGGGAGGCTAAATCTAATTGCTGATCTATGTGCTGCGATTCGAGAGAACTGTCGACTTCCATTCCAAAAGATTCTACCGCAGGGGATTGAGATAGCGGCGATTAAATTCTTCAGGATCATGGCGATTCGTTGGTTGCTTGCGCGCTTTCTCTTTTTCTTCAAGTTTTGCAATCTCGCGCTCGAGCGTGAGTAGTTCACTTCCGACATCGGACAAAAGGGGAGCATTCGTTTCATTGGGTGACTTGGCCACGGGTGGCGATATGGGAGTTGGGTTAAGACTCATCCTCATTGGGGTCGGCGAAGACGAATTCGTGGCCACGAGTTCTCGCGGAGCACTGGCTTTGGGAGTCGAGACCATGGACTGGTGCCAGTATCGCAATCGCTCCAGCAACTCTCGTTCTGCTTTATCATCGACGCTTAAGGCAGCGGTAGGTTGCATTCCGTGACGCGTAGTTGATTTGATCCACAATTGAGTGGCTTCGGTTTGCGGCTGATCAAGATATTTGAGGGCCGATTCGAGACTGGCCTCTCCCGCCGGTCGGCCCTTAAGGTTCCCTGACTTGCCAATATTGAACTCTGTTTTTCCAAGCGGACCATGGCAACCAGCTTGTCCGCACCGTAAAACCAGGAATGGCTGCACTTGCCGACGAAAGTAATCCTGATGGATGGGGCTGATCGCAAAGATCGTGGACGGTGTTTTATTAGGGGTTGCCTTGGGCAATTCCGTGTTGGAATGCTGACTGGAAGCTTGCGTTGCAGCGTAAACATCGGGGTACGCCGCTTTTAAGGCCGCTTGCATCACAGAATCTTGAAGCAGATTTTCTCGGAGTTCGGCTTCAAACTGCTTGAACTTTGAATGACTGCCGCTCAGCGCCTTCACCTGTACGTAATGCTCATATGCCTCTTCGACAAGCCCGTTCTTGAGGCACCATTTGGCGAGCAGAAAGTGCTCACCGACTTCCCACTTGAGGGTGTTGGCAACTTGGAATTGATAAAGCGATTTGGGATCTTTCCCGATATGGACAACCTGACTGAACGGAAATTGGATTTCGGCCGTCGCGTCGAGCCGCACGATCACCGATCTATTGCGTGTTGAAATGTTTTCCCCATGAATCACATTGCCATTTTTAACGAGCAGGCAACCAGGCCCCGTCCATACGAATTCCTCTTCGGCGATCCCGGTGCTTGAGAAAACGACCAAGCAAACAAGGAAGATTGCCAGGATCCAGTGCAATCGCAAGCCTAGTCCTTTGTCAGACAGATAAATTGGGGTTCTTGAGCCTGAGGCGCTAGCCGATCCTAACGTAGAATCGGCTAGCGCCTCAGGCTCATGGGAGGGCGAGGCTCCTGCCGTGCCGATGCAATCCGGCAGATTCGGATCGGGAATTAGGGGCGAAAGCGAACAATTCAAAAGATTTCTTCCCATTTTGGGCATTTCCCGTGTATCGGCGTAGGTTTCCCCGTTCGATAGCTGGCAATGGCATCCGGGGTCAAGATGAGTTCGCTTGAGTTAGCGGGAGTTGGCTGAAGATCGCCAAGGTTGACCGTTGACAAACGTACGACGACATGGATACTATGATCATCGAACTTTTTAATACAATCAGTTGAACTATTAGAAAAACTAATAAATCTTTTGGATACCAGACGCCAAAGTACCTCGATTCAGCTCCGTTGCTTACGCGTGTTCTGTGATGTCGTGCGCCGACGGAATTTTTCTAAGGCGGCGGAAGATCATGGAATGACCCAGGGGGCGGCCAGTCAAGCTGTCCAGCACCTGGAAGATTACCTGAAGGTTCAATTGATCGATCGGAATACGCGACCGATTATTCTGACTGCCGAAGGGGAGAAATTTTATGATGGCGTAGCGCAATTGCTCCGCCAATTCGATTCGCTTGTCGAAGAAACGCAGAATCGAGAAGGCGACGTAGCTGGGAAGGTTACGGTTGGCGCCATCTACTCGCTTGGATTGAGTTACCTTCCCGCGATTCAAGAGCTATTCAAAGCCAAATACCCACACGCCACTTGCGAGACGCGGATGGGGCATCCGCACGAAGTCTATCGGATGATTGAACAAGGTGCGGTCGATTTTGGAGTGATTAGTTATCCCGAGACTTCCCGTTATGTGTCGGTAACGGAGTGGCGAGACGAACCCATGATCTTAGTGGGCTCGCCGCGGCACCGTCTGGTTGGGAAGGGGCCAATACCAGCTGCCGAGTTGTCTGGCATCGGATTGGTCGCGTTTGCGCAGAACCTCCCCATTCGCGACGCGATCGATCGAAAGTTACGTTCGCTTGGAGTCGACATGCGCGTCGTTGTTGAGCTCGACAATATCGACTCTGTCAAGCACGCGGCCATCGTCAATAGTGGCGTCGCATTCTTACCGGAGCCAACCGTTCGAAACGAAATCGCCGCTGGTTCATTAAGAGTTATCCAGTGTGAGGATGTTAAAATCACCCGACCACTGGCCGTTATTCAAAGACGTGACCTACCTCTGTCGCGTGCGGCGCGCGCGATGATGGAAATGCTGTTGCAGGATGCACCCTCGGCGGGAGATGCTCGAAATCTCCCTTCTCACACCATTCCGGATGTCGCCGATGATGCGACTGAAGTAAACACGGTTTCTAAGAAACGGAAATCGACACGAGCCGCTCGATAAGCTGCTTGGTCGCCGAATCTAGATCTTTAGTTGATTGAAAGAGTTAGTAAGCAATGAAAAATCCGATTGGCTTCCCTGTCGCTCAAGGCCTGTACGATCCATCGTTGGAAAAGGATTCTTGCGGCGTCGGCTTTGTGGCGCATATCAAGGGCCAACCTAGCCATCAAATCGTTCTCGACGCCGATGAAATCTTGCGCAACATGGATCACCGTGGTGCTTGCGGTTGCGAAGCCAATACCGGCGACGGGGCGGGAATTCTGACTGGGCTGCCGGAGGCATTCCTTCGTAAAGTCGCGAAGAAGGATCTTGGAATCAGTTTACCGCCGACCGGCGAATTCGCAGCCGGTTTGATTTTCTTGCCGAAGGATAAACGCGAAAAAGACCATTGCAAGAAGACGGTCGAATCTTTGATTTCGAAGTACGGTCAGAAGCTGCTTGGTTGGCGACAAGTCCCTGTTGATGCCGATGGGGCCGACATTGGTCCAACGGCTCGGGCTGGTGAACCGGACATCGAGCAACTCTTTATCGGTGCTTCCGACGGCTTGTCGGGCGAGGCCTTTGAACAGCAGCTTTACCTTATTCGCAAACAAGCTAGCCACAAGTTGCGTAGCGACGAGAACCTGAAGCAAGCTTTGCTTTTCTATGTCTGCTCGTTGTCAACCAAAGTGATCATCTACAAAGGAATGCTCACGCCGGCTCAGGTGATTCCCTACTTTAAGGATTTGGCTGATCCGGATTATGCGACCCATCTGGCGATGGTTCATAGTCGTTTCTCGACGAACACCTTCCCGAGTTGGGATCGAGCCCAACCGCTCCGTTTTATGAGTCACAACGGCGAGATCAACACACTCCGTGGGAACAGCAATTGGATGCGGGCTCGCGAGGGAAATGCCGTTAGCCAAGTTTACGGCTCTAAGCTGAATGACTTGTTTCCGGTCGTGGAACCCCATTGCAGTGACTCGGGTACGTTCGATAACTGCCTCGAGTTTTTATTGATGAATGGTCGCACGCTTCAAGAAGCCGTCATGATGATGGTGCCTGAAGCTTGGCAAAAACACGAGACGATGTCGGAAGACAAACGGGGGATGTACGAGTACTTCAGCTCGATGATGGAGCCTTGGGATGGTCCGGCTTCGATCGTCTTCACCGATGGCCATTATATTGGCGCGACGCTCGACCGGAATGGTCTTCGCCCAAGCCGATACTATTTAACCACCGATGATCGGGTCATCATGGCGAGCGAGGTTGGGGTGCTTCCCGTGGATCCCAAGATCGTGAAAGAAAAAGGGCGTTTGCAACCTGGGCGTATGTTCTTGATCGACTTTCAAGAAGGCCGCCTTATCCCAGACGCTGAACTCAAGAACACGATGGCTACTAAGCGGCCATACAAGCAATGGGTGAAAGATCAGAGAATCACGCTCGATGAGCTCAAGCCAAATCAAGAGCCACACGGTTTTTATCCTGAGTCGTTGCTCGCTCGCATGCAATCGTTTGGCTACACGGCGGAAACGATGCAATTCATGTTGCTACCGATGATCGCTAGCCTCCAAGATCCGATTGGATCGATGGGGAACGATTCCGCGATTGCTTGCTTGTCGGATCAACCTCGTATGGTCTATGACTACTTCAAGCAGTTGTTTGCTCAAGTTACCAACCCGGCCATTGATAGCATCCGCGAAGACGTAATCATGTCGCTCGAATGTTACATTGGCCCCGAGCGGAACTTGCTTGAGCAGACCCCTGAGCATGCCCATCGATTGCTTGTGCCTCATCCGATTCTTTCCAACGAAGAATTGGCTGCCTTGCAGCACATGGATCGTCGCAATTGGAAAACCAAGACGATCGATATTACATACGATAAATCTCTCGGCAAAGCTGGACTTCCCAAAACGTTGGATCGCATTTGCCAAGAATCGTCCGAAGCGATTCGCGACGGCTATACGATCGTCGTTTTAAGCGATCGCAATATCGGTCCAGAGCGTGTGCCTGTCAGCATGCTACTCGCCTGCGGAGCAGTTCATCATCACTTAGTTCGAGAAGCTAAGCGAACCCAAATCGGAATCGTGCTCGAAACCGGTGAAGCTCGTGAAGTACATCATTTCTGTCTTCTGGTGGGCTACGGTGCCGATGCCATCAACCCTTATTTGGCGTTTGAATCGCTATGGCAAGCAAGCCGAGACGGGCTGATCGCCGATCTGGATGATGACAAGATTGTTTATTCCTATCGCAAAGCGGTCGCGAAAGGAATGCTGAAAGTGATGGCCAAAATGGGCATCAGTACTTTGGCAAGCTACAAAGGGGCTCAGATATTTGAGGCTCTCGGCTTGAAGTCGGAAGTCATCAATCGATGTTTTGTTGGTACGAACAGTCGAATCCAAGGTTGCAGCTTTGATGTTTTGGCCGAAGAGGCCCTTCGTCGACATCGACTTGGCTATCCTGAGCATGCTTCGGACGTTCAACCCATGTTGCCGAACCTTGGGGAATTCCACTGGCGTGCTGAAGGCGAACGTCACGGTTGGGATCCGGCTGCGATTGCCGATATTCAAGTCGCAGCTCGAGCTGGCGATAAGAACGCGTATCGCCGCTTTGCCGATCACATCAACAAAGATGCCAAGATGCGCTACGCGCTTCGCGGCCTGTTCCAATTAAACGAAGGGGTCTACGGACCGCCAGTGCCCATTGAAGAAGTGGAATCGGCCAAAGATATCGTCAAGCGTTTTTGTACTGGTGCGATGAGTCTCGGTTCGATCAGCGCTGAAGCCCACGAAACGCTGGCCGTCGCGATGAACCGGCTTGGTGGAAAGAGTAACACAGGCGAAGGGGGCGAAGACCCGGTTCGTTTCCAACCACTTCCCAACGGCGATTCCAAGAAGTCGGCGATTAAACAAGTCGCTTCCGGACGTTTTGGTGTAACCATCGAATACTTGGCCAACGCTCAAGAAATTCAAATCAAGATTTCGCAAGGGGCCAAGCCAGGCGAAGGTGGCGAGCTACCAGGTAAAAAGGTCGACAAGTACATCGCGAGAATTCGCTATAGCACGCCTGGTGTAGGTTTGATTAGCCCGCCACCTCACCACGACATTTATTCGATCGAAGACTTGGCTCAATTGATCTATGATTTGAAGAACTCGAATCCGAGCGCGCGTGTCAGTGTCAAGCTGGTGAGCGAAGTTGGCGTCGGCGTGGTTGCGTCTGGCGTTGCGAAGGCTCATGCCGATCATATTTTGATCAGCGGAGATACGGGCGGAACAGGTGCTTCGCCTCTTACCAGTATCAAGCATGCCGGTCTCCCTTGGGAGCTTGGGATTGCAGAAGCTCATCAAACGCTCGTGCTCAACGATTTGCGTTCACGCGTAACGTTACAAACCGATGGTGGTTTGAAAACCGGTCGCGACGTCGTTATCGCCGCATTGCTGGGGGCAGAAGAGTTTGGTTTTGCAACCGCTCCGTTGATAACCCTCGGCTGTATCATGATGCG
>JANOAI010000648.1:0-5802 GCA_031411055.1 Pirellulaceae bacterium | reverse complement strand
AATGATTGAAGTCGCCGATCAATTGCACGCTTTGTGCATTCGGAGCCCAGACGGCGAAATTCACGCCGGATTGCCCATCCACGTTGCGAACATGAGCCCCCATCTTGTCATAAATTCGCCAGTGTTGTCCGCTTCCAAATAGATGACGGTCAAAATCGGTGAACAAACTAGGTACGGCGTAAGGGTCGTGCATTTCTGAGATGTTTCCGTCGAGATTGGCAACGCGTAGTCGGTAGTGGGGAACGGGTGGATTCTGTGCGTTGGAATCTACCGTCAGTGTACGCGAACTTGAGTCTATCGGCAGTAGCCCTTCGAAAAGGCCAGATGGGTGGATTCGTCGCATCGGACGTTTCACCCCCGCGGCTTCGTCGAGTAACCAAGCTTGCTGGCCTTGCGGCAAATAAGCTCGCACACTAATGGCTTTACGGCCATTTACTTCAACTTCATGCGGTCCAAGAAAGCCAGCCGGATCAGCGGTCGTGCCTTCAATGATGCCTGAAAGATTTCTTAATGATAACTGCGTTTGCACTCCGAACTCCATGATGAATGAAACGGTTCTAAACTCCAAGGCTGCGCCGCGACGCAGCACCCCAGCCCCAATTACTGACTTCTTCTGTTTTGGCTCGACATAAATCGCGTAGTTTTCCACCTAAGCGCCGAAGGCCTTCTCCAATGACCGTAACTTCTCGTTCCGTTCGGTTCTTAGATTCTTGATCGTTCGCTTGATCGGTTCGAATCCGCTTGCTGCGACGAACCGTCGATTTGACGTGAGCTCTCTCATTGCCCTTGGTTTGTACTGCATCGTTAAGCAGCGGCTCGCTCGAGAGTTGCGACGCGTCAGCACCTTCTTCCGAGACTTCACCGGCGACCCAACGGCAACTGATTTGATGATAGTGCATCGCGTGATCCACACGTCGCCAAAGATCGGCATTGCGGATCGGCTGAACACTTCCAAAATGTTCCCAACAATAGTCCGACTCTCGCCATTCGATCAATCCGAATTGCAATCCGCGGGCGACGTATCGGCTGGTTGTCACTAAGGTGACGCGGCTTGGTTGTTCAAGGGCTTCCAAGCCGCGTACGACTGCGAGCAGCGCCGCTCGCTCCGGGGCTTGCATCAATTCCGCATCCGAGACCTCGAGCCGCGTACCAGCTTCCAGGTCTTCGAGGATGAAACGCCAATGGCCTCGGCTTGAGCCGACTGAGCCTCCGTGCACTTCCATTGCCGACTTGGGGTTATGCCCGTCGCAAAACAGTAGAAAGTGAGGTTTGGGTACCATGATTGCAAAGCCGTCCGACAAGATGATCTTTTCTTCTCATCGGGATCATTACCGATAACAATGAGCCCGCCCCGAAAATCTTACGCGGATGATACAGCTTTCCCATGATACTCACCGACGATACCGATTGTGTCGTGTATAGCGTGTTGAAGTGTCGATTAGCGACGACGCAGGAACTCCGCCATCGCTGAGTGGCAGCGAATGTGTTTTGTTGGTTTAGCCAATTGAGCCTGAGGCGCTAGCCGATTCCCGTGATCAGAAATTAGAAATCGGCTAGCGGCTCAGGCTCATGTTTTTCCTAAGCGGTCCGCTTGCTTTCCCGTGGCCGCGTCGTTCGCAGTGAGACCAACGGTCCTTACAAATACTTCGCGATCGGGCCGCCTCGGGCTGCGAGTGCATCCATTTTCGCCGTGACGCTTTTGTCTTCGATCAACGGTGGAGCATGGTGCGGTTTACGACGGGCGTCGATTATCAACGCCCCTTCACAGCCCCAATGTTTGTCTATGATCGATGCAAAGAGTCCGTGAACATCCGTAGCCGGATTGCTACGGGTAAAGGTAGCCCATAAGAAATTATTGAGGCGCTGGGCAACAAAATCGGAATCGTCCACAAGAACGCAAAGAGCGACTTCCTGCTTCGATTTTTGCCCGTCAAACGATTCGTGATCAAGCCAACCCATTTGTGCCTCAAGTGCAGCCAATAGTTCACTCAATTCCCTTTTACTTGAAACCGGAATGCTCGTCAACGGGCCGGCTTGGATCGCCATCACTCCAGGTAAGCAGAGCTTCGGATTCGAATACCCTTCGGGCAAGTTGAGTTCGGAAGGCAACTCGGTCGCTAACACTCGTCGAACTGGTCCTGACGCGGCGATGACCACTTTCGAGCCGACATTTAAGCCTTGCCCGGAATAGTCGAGCGTATCGATCGTCGTCTGGGTTTGAAAGTGCAGGTCGCGTCGCCAATCGACCCGTTCGAGGAGGTGCTTCAAAAAGGCTTGGATATCGTGAATATCAAGGCTTGGATCATCCAGTTGGTTGATGATCATCAGGTACTTTGCGAGCGACATTTGACCTTGGCCGAGAATCGCATTCGCTTGAGTAAGAAGCTCTTGGGGACGATTGGGATTGCGATAGGGCGTGTAACGCTCGCTACCGATTGCAAGGAGCAACGGATGAACACCCGCTGCGTCGACGGCGTGAACGGCTTTGACGCCAGGCAGCAAGGTCGGAACAATCGGACCCGTCAGCTCGTGAATCAATTCGCCGAAGGTGGTATCTTCTTGCGGCGGCCGACCAACGACCGTGAATGGCCATACAGCGTCTGGGCGATGGGTAACTCTTCGAATTCGAAGAAAGGGAAACTCGTGCTGCTTGGCGTAGTATCCAAGATGATCTCCAAACGGCCCTTCGGGTTTTACTGCGTTGAGAGCGACTTCACCCTCGATAAGAAAGTCGGCGTCGGCATAAATGGGCGCGTGATTCAATCCAAGGATCATCGGGATGCGATGCCCAGCCAGCGCGCCGGCGAATGTTAACTCGCTCATCCCCTCCGGCAATGGCATGACAGCGGAAAGGGTCATGGCCGGCGAACCACCAACCGTAACGGCGACCGGCAGCCCCCGACCGGCGGCGACAGCTGCTTGATGATGAATACCGATGCCACGATGAATCTGATAGTGAAGGCCAACCTCTTCATTCGGAATATAGTTGTTACCGGCCAATTGGACTCGGTACATCCCAAGGTTGATATTCGCCAGCGACGGCTTTACGCCAGCTTGGGACGGTGCTTGCGTTAAAACCTGAGGCAACGTCACAAAAGGACCGCCGTCATCGGGCCAGCTAAACAATTGCGGGAGTTGCGTCAACGAAATCGTATTTGCGAGAACTGGCCCATAGAGCACTCGTCGCGGCATCATCGTCAAGCCAACCCACGGGGCCGAAAGATAACGCCATGGCTGACGCAAAGCGGCGGTTGGATCGATCTTCAGTTCAATCGCCCGTCGAACACTGTCAATCGTCTGTCGAAAGATAAATCTCGCTTGATCCAAGCTTCCAAAAAGATTCGAAACCATCGGAAAGTTGGTTCCGATCGGATTGGAAAAGAGGATGGCCGGGCCACCCCGTGCATAGACTCGACGTTGAATCTCTGCCATTTCGAGCGTCGGCGAAATGGGTTCGACGATTTCGATGAGCCGACCATGCTGTCGCAGATCTTCAACTACTTCGCGGGTGCTTCTGTGCGACATGCTTTTGGAAAACACCAAGGATAAATTTTTAGGGGCCGACACCAAGACCGGACGATAACGCGTAACGATTCACGGCGACTCGCCGCCCTGAATCCTAGGAGACTGGATCGAATACCGAAGTGACCCATTTTTAACCGCGGTTTCTAACCGATATCAACAACGTGTGTTCCAGCCATCAAATCATGGATACAACGCCGATCTTCACGAAAAATAAAACAACAGTCGACGATGTTGTAGATTCCCCCTATCCAGGGAATCGCGCAAATAAGCCCATTTACAACACCCCGCAGCAGAAAAGTCTTGACGAAGCTGGCAGGCTGTTGAGTCAAAACATCGTGGATCTGCACCTTCAAAAGTAGTTTGCCAACGGTTTGGCTTCGGGTAACCAGCAAATAGATTTGGAGCGTTAAGAGCGCCAAAAAGGCCACCACCCCAAGACCGATCGCGATGAACATCAGAATATCGCCGGAACCATGGTTTTGATCATTTTGAACCATGCCGATGATGAAGCAAATGAGGGCGGGCAGCAAAAAAAGCAATTGCGCAAGCCCGTCCAACATTCTGGCGGCCAATCGCTTCAGCGGGCCCGCTAACACATGATTTCCGATGTCTTGATTTAAGGTAGCGGAACCAAAGTTCGACGCGGAATACGGATTTTCGTTGCTTGGCCCATCGTTGAAGTTATACCCTGACGACATTCGTGCGTTTCCCTTCTCAAGCTCAGTTTAGATTTAGCCGATCGACGAAAAACAACAATGGCTCACTTGCCACACGCCGTGTCGAAACAGACACTGCTCCAAAAATACTTTGGCATGGCCAGCGATTCCCTGGAGTTTGTGGGGAAACTTAGCTATTTTGACGAACAAAAACAAGCTGGCCTTGCGTCCGAACTCGTTCTCGGGTTGGCATTTACGTTGGGTCGTGTAACTTAGTGGCCAAGTTTCGTGACAGTCTTTAGCTTGTATCCTATCGATGCGACACGTCTATGAAACACCCTTTAATTCAGCTCGCTCGGATAAATGTTCCAACACCTGCCTACCGCCCCACCCGATTCGATCCTTGGCTTAGCTGATGTTTTTAATAAGGATCCTCGCCAAAATAAGGTCAATTTGACGGTCGGGGTTTACCGTGACGAACAAGGGCGAACTCCCATTCTCGAGTCGGTGAAAGAAGCCGAACGACGGCTGATTACAGACGAAAAATCGAAGACGTACCTTGGCATCGATGGCCATCCAGAATACCTCAAGTCGGTTGTGGATCTGGTTGTCGACAACGTCATCGACACAAACCGTGTGGCCGTCGTGCAAAGCCCAGGTGGCACCGGCGCTTTGCGTCTGGGAGCCGAAACCGTCGGCAAGTTCTTTCCGAACGCTCGAGCTTGGGTCAGCAATCCAACTTGGGCCAATCACAACGCGATCTTCGAAGCCGCCGGCTTGAAAGTGGAAACGCATCCCTATTTGGGAGCCGACAAGACTTCGTTCGATTTGAACTCGATGTTAACGCATTTGGAGGAGCATGGTCGCGAGACCGATTTAGTTTGTCTTCATGCTTGCTGCCACAACCCAACCGGTATCGATCCAACGCCCTCCGACTGGGTCAAGATTTCGCAATTGATGCAGAAGAAGCGGATGATCCCCTTCATCGATTACGCCTATCAAGGTTTTGGCGAGGGGCTTGTCGAAGACGGTGTCGGCATTCGCGAGCTCTTGAAGCTCAATCCTGAGGCCTTTATCTGTTCGTCATTCTCAAAGAACTTTGGTCTGTACAGCGAACGAGTCGGCGCCGTTCTCGCGATCAGCGAACAAGCATCGTCCACGGAAGCCATGTTGAGCCAACTCAAGCAAACAATCCGAGCCAACTATTCGAACCCGCCGCGTCACGGTGCTTCCACCGTCGCTATTATCCTCGGAGACGCACAACTTCGAAAGCAATGGGAAGGGGAGGTGGCTGCGATGCGAAATCGAATTTCGGAAATGCGAACCAAGTTCGTCGAAGGGATGTCGGCAACGAAAGCCAGGCGCGACTTCCGCTTTCTACTCAGTCAGAAAGGAATGTTCTCGTACACCGGATTGAATCCGATGCAAGCTGACTGGCTCAAGAAGGAAAAAGCCATCTACCTCGTCGGCACCGGCCGGATCAACGTGGCTGGGATCAGCAACGCGACCCTCGGCTACCTCTGCGATTCCATCGCCGAATGCCTCGCGAATACGTAACCGAATCGACCGCTAGGATGGGCTGATCCCCCCCTTGAGCCTGAGGCGCTAGCCGATTTCTTGC
>JANOAI010000647.1:0-18587 GCA_031411055.1 Pirellulaceae bacterium | reverse complement strand
GGGAATTTCCTTACTTCTAAGCCCCGAAGGGGCGACACAATTGTATTTGTGTCGCCCCTTCGGGGCTTGGTAAGCGATCGGTTTCTGAACCGGGGCTTGTCAGCCCCGGCATTGGTTGTACCGACCCTTCGGGTCTACAACTCGCAACATCAAAAGGCACAAGCCGAATTCATGAAGTGTGTGAATTCGCCACGACGCAATTCAAGAAAAATGTCGCTATGCAACACCCTCACGACGGATCGAAATACTCAACCATCCTAGCATTTCTCGCAGCGATACTTCTTTGGTTGGCCTTCCCGCCAGCTGGCCTATGGCTCCTTGGGATCATCGCGGTTGCGATTTACATTTCGATCATCGCCAACCCACTTCCCATTCGGCGAAGAGACTATTGGATTCTTTGGGCAACTTCGGTTGGGACCTGGTTAGCTTTACTTCAAGGCGTTCGACTAGCATTTTGGCCCCTCTATTTTGGCTGGATCGCCTTGTCGCTCTACCTCGGTGTTTACTTGGTGCTGACAATCGGGATGGCAAGAAAGCTGTACCATCAAAGGCACTGGCCGCTGTCGCTGTCAGTAGTCGCTGCTTGGCTATGCTGGGAATTGGTGCGAGGGTACTTCGCAACCGGATTTTCTGGCTGCCTGCTCGGCCACACCGTCGCAAAGCAGACGATCCTTATTCAATCAGCCTGTCACTTTGGGACCTATGCCGTTAGCGCATTCGTTGTCATCGCAGGCTACCTTTTATTTCGATGCTACATAACTATTCGCATCAAAACGGAATCGATCCAAAAACGTTTCGTGGTTGAATGGCTTGTCTGTTTCGCAATTTTTCTCGTCTATATCGGATTTGGCTATCGAGAACTTCGACAGAGCGATGAACGCGATCAAACTCCATTGTTTACGGCGGCACTGATTCAGGAGAACGCGCCCACAATCTTTGAAGCCAACGAAGAAAGAACTGTCGACTCGTGGAATCGATATCTCGAGCAGACGAAGCAGGCGGCTACGCTCGAAAGCAACATCGATTTGATTGCTTGGCCAGAGTCCACCTTTACGCGACTCGAGCCGATCTTCGACTGGAACAAGTCAAGCGATCTCCCGCGCCAGTTAGTCGAAGACAACATTGATCCGATTCGCTTAACCTATATCGTTGCAGCTCTACATAACGAAAATGAATCGAAACTTAAGATGCTCGTCGATTCGGTAGCAGCAAAAGGTGCGAACACAGCCCCCTATTTTCTTTTGGGAAGCGATGTCCATCGGATTGAAGGTCCCAAGTACGATCGACTTAACGCTGCGTTATGGATCGACCCGAAAGGAAAGCGGCTGGATTACTACGCCAAACAGCATCTCGTTATGTTCGGAGAATACATTCCGCTCGGTGATTGGTTCCCGATCTTTTACAAAATGATTGGAATGCTTCCGGCGAGTGCAGGGACGAAGTCGTCAGGATTCGAGTTAACGAATCAGAAAACGCAGGCGACATCGGTAATCGTTCCAAGTGTCTGCTTTGAGAACATGGTTCCGCACCTTCTGCGGCGTCAGCTTCGTGAAGTTGCCGCTCGCGGAAAAAATCCTGACGTGATGATCAACATTACGAACGATGGTTGGTTTCATGGATCGAGTATTTCAGATATCCATTTGAACAACGCCATCTTGGCAACGGTCGAGAATCGCCGCCCCATGCTGATCGCCGCAAATGTTGGGATGACGGCTTGGATCAATGGGTCTGGTAAAGTCGAGAAGATCGCGGAACGACTTAAGGCAGAAACGGTCATTGCAAAACCCGTTCGCGACAATCGTTGGGGACTGTGGCAGTCCTGGGGTGATTGGCCAGTACGGATACTGGCCATCGTCAGCCTTGTTTTTTGGCTTACGCCCAATCGAATGGGGCAAGCCAAGTCTGCTTGAGTTGTTGCCAAGCGAGATCGACGAGCGTCTTCGTACCGTTTTTCACGACAACGTTTTCGCCGCCAGTAACTTTACCAATAAGGACACAGGGGAGGTCACGCATCTTGTTTTCAAAATGTGGCACTTGAGAAGCTGGCACTTCACACAGAAAACGGCTATTGGATTCCGAGAACATGACGATCGTGTCGTCAACGAACATCTTTCGGCAGACTTCGGCGATATCCGCTTCAACCCCCAGCCCACCTGCAAAGCTCATTTCGGCCAGCGAAACAGCTAGCCCACCTTCACTTAAATCATGACAGGATCGGACCAGTCCGGCCATGATGGATTCGTGCAAGGCGGTAAAAATGCGCCAGGCCATGGAAGCATCGACCTTCGGCACAATTCCGCCTTCTTTGCGATGAACCATTCCGAGATGGGATCCACCAAGTTCATCTCGGGTAACTCCGAGCAAGTAAATCGCGTTTCCGGATTCTTTCAAATCCATGGTGACGCACTTCGCAACATCGGCGACCTGCCCGATAGCGCTGATCAGCAACGACGAAGGAATGGCGATTGTATTCTTCTTTCCATTGGGTTCGAGCCAAACGAACTCATTGTTGAGACTATCTTTGCCGCTGATAAACGGCGTTTTCCAAGCAACGGCCAGGTCGTGGCAGGCAAGTGCGGCTCGCACAAGCGTTCCAAGCGTTTCCGGTCGATCGGTATTCCCCCAACAAAAATTATCGAGGATGGCGATGCGAGTTGGATCGGCTCCAACAGCCACCGCATTGCGTACTGCTTCGTCAATGGCCGAGGTCGCCATGTGGTAAGGATCGTAGTCACCTAACCTTGGATTCATGCCACATGAAACCACGATTCCGCGCGATGACGTTAATCGCGGACGTACGACCGCAGCATCGCTGGGACCATCGCATGCCGGACCCACCAACGGCTTGATCACGCTCCCGCCTTGGACTTCGTGATCGTACTGACGAATGATCCAATGTTTGCTGGCGACGTTGGGGGCCGCAAGAATCATTTGCAGTGATGATTCGAATGCTTGTTGATCAGGAAGTTGAATTGAAAGCGTTTTTTCTGGAATCAGATCGTAGACAGCCTGTCGGACAACAGGAGGACGTCCCTCGTGCAGAAAGCTCATCGAGAGCGTGCCAACTTCTTGATTGTGGTACATCAACCGCAAGAAGCCGGTGCCTGTAAACTGGCCGATAGCCGATGCTTCAACCCCCTCGCTACGACAAAGACGTTCAAAGGCTTCCCACTTATCGACAGGCACGGCGAAGACCATGCGCTCTTGAGCTTCACTGATCCAAATTTCGGTATAGCTAAGCCCGTCGTATTTGAGCGGAGCTTTGTCGAGCCAAACCTCGGCTCCAAGCGTTTCCCCCATTTCCCCCACGGCACTGCTGAAGCCACCGGCTCCGCAATCGGTGACGGCATTATAAAGGTTGGCATCGCGAGCTTGAATAAGCACATCCAAAACCATTTTTTCCGTGATGGCATTGCCGATTTGAACCGACCCACCGGAAATGGTCTCGCTCTCTTCGGTAAGCTCGACGCTGCTAAAGGTGGCTCCGTGGATACCATCGCGTCCCGTTCGACCGCCGATGGTAACAATATAGTCGCCGCGCTGTGGTTGCTTTTCAACTTTGTCGACCGGAAGCAAGCCAACGTTGCCACAATAAACGAGTGGATTGCCTAGGTAACGTTCATCAAAGTAGACCGCGCCATTGACCGTTGGAATTCCCATTCGATTGCCGTAGTCGCGCACGCCAGCCACCACGCCTTGCATGACGCGTCTTGGATGAAGCACGCCAGGCGGTAGCCCAGCGGCATCGACATCGGGCGATGCAAAGCAAAAGACGTCGGTACTGCAAATAGGTTTGGCACCCAAGCCTGTTCCAAGCGGATCGCGGATCACACCACCCAAGCCAGTGTTTGCTCCACCATAAGGCTCAATCGCCGACGGGTGGTTGTGTGTTTCAACCTTAAACACGATATGGTATTCATCATCGAACTTGACGACGCCAGCGTTGTCCTTGAAAACGCTTACACACCAGTCCTTATCGCCCAGCGACTTTCGAATCGATTGCGTTGCCGCAAAGATCGTTTCTTTAAGCATGCTCTTGAATTGTCGCGTTCCGTTCTCGTCGCGATATTCGATGCGACCACCGAGCGTTTTGTGGCTGCAATGTTCGGACCAAGTCTGAGCAACCGTTTCGAGTTCGATATCGCTAGGCTCGCGACCCATTTGAATGTAGTGAGCTTGCACTGTCTTCATTTCGGCTAAGCTCAAATAGAGTTGGCCCGACTTACTGAGCTTCTCGAGCGATGCGTCATCGAGTGTGCGAATGGGGACTTCCATTTTCTGAAATTCGTAGGCAGCGCCGACTTGGATCTCTTTAATGCGAAGCGGCCCGACAACGGCCTGTTCAATCGAAGAGTTGCTCAAGATTTTTTGGGTGACGCGATCTACTTCAGCAACGGACAGCCCTTTGATCCAATACTTCCGCAGTGTGCGGACCGCATCCGAATGAAGACTGAGATCGAGCATTGCTCGTTGAGCGCTATTCGCAGTCGGGTCCATCACCCCAGGCTTACGAAACACATGGATGACCGCGACTTGGTCGACGTCGCTCCAAGTACCATGTTTCAGGAGCGAGGCTTCGCCGACCCGATCGAAGATGACTCGTTCGGTAATGGGGTCCGCGAGGAGTCGCTGAGCCGCCATTTTGATTTCATCGGCGGAGAGTTCCCCTTGGATGAGGTAACCATGGGCAGCGGTTACGGCCAGCGCTGAGCCGAGCCCCATCGCGCGTGCTTCGCTGATTACTTGTTGGCCCATCAAGTCCGGCTGACCATCAGCTGGATGTATATCGATTTCCCACAACGTCACGGATGCGTTTTCCCGCTTTCAAGAGTTGCTCAACTCGGTCAAAGTCTCGAGCTTCAAGAGCTTCGATCCACTGGCCCGAGATTGTGGCAAAGTTCTTCAATGCGTGTAAGACATGCGATTGGTTTTCTTCCAGGATCTGTCGCCAAAGTCCAGGATCGCCGCTTGCGATGCGGGTCGAATCCTTCCAGCCATTGGCCGATAGCGAGACAAGTTTTTCTGGGGTAGCTGCGGCTAAAATCGATGCAATGACGTGCGGAAGATGGCTGATCATCGACATGGCTTCGTCGTGACCGTCTGGTGACATCCGCAGCGTAGAGGCTCCGAGCGACTGCCAGAATTCTTCAGCTAACTCCGTTGCATGCGGATTGGTTTTTACCGTTGGGGTCAGAATGACGAGCTTATTCTCGAACAAACCGGCGTCCGCATTCTCAACACCGCTGCGTTCGCTCCCCGCCAGCGGATGTGAGCCGACGAACACCTGGCTCATCTCAATCGCGTCTACCGTCCGAACGATCGACTCTTTCGTGCTTCCGACATCGGTTAGGATTGCAGTCCGGCGTGCCGATTTGGATGCCCAAGAAAGAGCTGTTGAAATCTCCTGCACGGGCAAGCAAGCAATCACGAGGTCTGCGCCACGAGCAGCTTCTTCGACGGTCAAAAACCCTTCACGGATCGCCCCAAGCTCAATCGCCTTCTTCAGCCGAAATTCGCTTCGCCCATAACCGACAACCTCGGCCGCGAGACTATCCCGAAGAAGTCGGATGCCGATGGAACCACCGAGCAAACCAACTCCGAGAATACAGACACGTTGCCAAATAACCCTTCGAGGACGTTCCCGAACAGGCTCGCTCATTATTCAGATTGAACAGTCGTTTCAGCGAACGCTGGCTTCTGAGATTTGGCTTGCTTGACACGATCGTTGTTGCCGACGAACTCGATCAAAGCACGAGTACCAGCATCACCCAAACGTGGCGTCGCCAAACGCAGGATACGCGTGTAGCCACCTGGTCGGTCGACAAACCGAGGAGCAATGGTTTTGAAGAGAATAGACATGGCTATTTTGTCGCGTATGATCGCGAGAACTCGACGGCGAGCATGTACAGCAGGTGCGCGAGCGGCAACCCACTTTGCGTGGTTTTCGCTTTCTCGCCAAGCCTTCCAAGCATCGGTATTCTTTTCAGCACTCGTGCCAAACTCTTGAGCGGCTTTCTCAGCAATCAATCCCTTTTTGGCGATCGTGATACACTTCTCAATGGTTGGACGAATTTCCTTCGCCTTTTCAAGAGTCGTAATGATACGACCTTTGACCTTGGGCGGATTCACGTCAAATTCGCTTGTCTCACGTTCGGTCAAGAACAGAGCGCTGGCCATGTTTGCAAACAGTGCCTTGCGGTGCGACGGAGAACGTCCTAGTACTCGGCCTCGTTTTCTGTGTCTCATCTCTTCGTCCAGTCAATCAATCAAATAAGCGGTGTAAACTTTTGTATTTGCGTTAGCGGAATGATGAACCGCTTGGCAATCGCATTCCGAGGTGCATACCCATGGCGGTCAGCTTCTCACGGACTTCCGTAAGCGTCGTTTCGCCAAAGTTGCGAACTTCCAGGAGCTGATCTTCCGTACGTTGAACCAAATCTCGAACGGTTCGAATCCCTTCGGCTTCCAAGCAATTGTTGGCTCGGACCGAAAGTCGGAGATCGTTAATCGTCATGTTCAATCGCGACTCAAGCTGAGCTTCTGGCGAACCAGGACCGCCCCGCGAAGTTGCAAAAATCTGCTTGCCAAGTTCAGCGTACTGAACAAACGGATTGAGATGCTTGCGAAGAATCTTCGCCGATTCAACCATTGCCATCTCAGGCCCGACCGAACCATCTGTCCAAACTTCCACAATCAATCGATCATAGTTCGTCTTTTGGCCAACGCGGGTTTCTTCGACGTTGTATCGGACGCGTGTGACAGGCGAATACAATGCATCGACCGGAATAATTCCGATCTCGTGGTCACCCGTGCTGTGTTCGCTCGCGGGAACGTAGCCGCGACCATTTTCAACCACCATTTCCATCATGAACGGTGTATCGGAGGTCAATTCGGCAAGGACCAAATCCTTGTTGATGATCTCTACATCTGCATCGGTCTCGACATCTGCACCGGTAATCTTGCCGGCCTTGCTTCGTTCGACCGTGATCACACGAGTCGATTCGCTATGGTTTTTGACAACCAAGCACTTCACGTTCAAAACGATATCCGTAACGTCTTCAAGAACGCCAGGAATCGAGGAAAACTCGTGCTGAGCGCCTCGGATCTTAATTTGAGTTACAGCACTTCCTTCGAGACTCGACAGCAAGACTCGACGAAGACTATTTCCGATCGTAGCTCCGTAGCCACGTTCGAAAGGTTCTGCAATAAATTTGCCGTAGGTGGAAGTCAGGGTCGACTTCTCAACATTGACAACGCTTGGCAACTCCAAGCCACGCCAACGAACGTGCATCACGAAATTCCTCTTTACTTTACAAGCAGATCGCTAAAAAGCAGATCCGGAAATGAACCCAATATGATCGATAAAAACTAGACGCGACGCTTCTTGCGAGGTCGGCATCCGTTGTGTGGAATCGGCGTAATGTCCTGAATCAACTTGACAGTGATTCCGGCCGACTGGAGTGCTGTGATCGCACTTTCGCGACCTGATCCTGGACCCTTCACGCGAACTTCAAGTTCCTTGACCCCATACTTCGCAGCCTTTTCGGCTGCTTGTTGCGCCGCAACCTGTCCAGCAAACGGGGTACTCTTGCGGCTTCCCTTGAAACCACAGGTCCCGCCACTAGCCCAACACAACGTGTCACCACGTGAATCGGTGATGGTGACCTGCGTATTATTGAAGGTCGACTTAATAAACGCGATTCCCGACGTCACATTACGACGGACCTTTCGGCGCTTATTCGCATTGTTGTTGGCCGCATTGTTGTTCGAAGACGTCTTCGCCACGCTAATAATCCTAAAGTAAAGCTAAATAGTTCAAATGCCAGAAAATCAAGGGAAGGACTACTTGAGGTCCTTGACCCCCTTCTTACCTGCGACTGTCTTTCGAGGACCCTTTCGAGTCCGCGCATTGGTTCGCGTTCGCTGACCGCGAACTGGCAAACTGGACTTGTGCCGCATACCACGATAACACTTGATTTCGCGTAGTCGGTGAATGTTCTGGCCAACTTGGCGACGAAGCGGACCTTCGACGGTGTAGTCACGCTCGGCCAACGAAGCTAAACGACTCAATTCGTCCTCATCCAAATCGCGAGCGCGCTTGGTTGGATCGATCTGCGTCTTTAGGCAAAGTTCACGAGCGGTGTACGGACCAATACCATAAAGGTAGGTCAACGAAATTACCACTTGTTTATCATTAGGGATATCGACCCCCAGCAAACGCGGCATGCAGCCGTCTCCTCAGTCGTAAATGCTAATATTCAAAGGACTTACGCCACTTCCGTCGTGGCCAGCGTGTCCCGCTTCGGTTGCAAGAAGCCAAACAGTGTACCCGCAAAGGGCCTCACCACGCAAGCCTTGTTCCAAAGTCTAAGGAAAGTTTTCGACTAGTTCGACTGTCCCAAATCCTTACGAAAGGCATAATCTCATGGATAACACGAAGCGCAAGCGAGTGGTTTTCTCGTGGTTTCGATAGTCAAACCACTCGCTTGCGCTTCGTGTTAAAGGATTTGGGACATTCGAACTAGTACTTTGTCACAGCTAAGTTTTGGGGTACGACGAACTTCCAGTCAGTCGAAAAACATTGGCACCGACGGACTGGAAGTCGGTCGTACGGTTTCAGCTCAACCCCAATTTCTAAGTTGGACAAAGCACGAGGACTAAAATTCGAGGAGCCCTGAACGGCCTTTACCCTCCCGTACAGGATTTTGCGGTGGTATAACCTCTTTTTCGTGTTCTGACCTTTTCCAAATTTCGATTTGAGCCACCCAAAATCCACCATGTCCGTTGATGCTGATCGCGACGAGATTTTCCGTCTGACCCAAAAACTCCTCATGTCGGCTACCAGTGGCGACTGGGAGACGTATTCGAAGCTTTGCGATTCGTCGCTGACCGCTTTCGAGCCGGAAGCGGCTGGAAATTTGGTGGACGGACTTGGCTTTCATCAGTTTTACTTCAAGCTCCCCGGTGACGATAAAACCCCGACGCCAGTTCAGTCGACGATCGTCGCGCCGCATATCCGCATGATGGGGGATGTTGCAATCATTGCTTACGTCCGCCTAACTCAAAAAGTCGACGGTAACCGCCATCCAATCACGGTCGCCATGGAAGAAACGCGTGTTTGGCAACGGACCGCCAGTGGTTGGAAACATGTTCACTTCCATCGTTCGCCAACCGGACGATAGTTCGGTGGCGTAGCGCGAATCAAGTTATCAAAGTTGCGTGCTGGTAAGCATTGCTTTTCACCAGACCGCCCAGCACCGCGTTGCGCTATCCGGCTGAATACCGGCAAAAAAGGATCAGGATTCAAATGCGTTCGAATTTCTACCAGCGGAGCAGTTGTAACTTGCTCTCGCTCGCATTGCTTGGAGTCGGAAGCTATCTCGCAGCAGACGAATCCGAGCTTCGCCTTCCGGCTCCTCAACCAAACACGATTCGAGTCGCGACCTTTAATGTGTCGCTCCATCGTAAAGCATTGGGCGAGCTTACGAAGAATCTCGAGCAAGGCGACAAGCAAGTTGAACGGCTCGCCAAAATCATTGGGTTGGTACAACCGGACATCCTGCTTGCGAACGAGGTTGATTACGACGGTGGCCAGTCGGCCAAGCTACTTTTGGAGAAGTACTTTTCGAAATCAACCAGCCCGGATCGCGCATTGAAGTATTCTTTCACGAGCGAGTCGAATACGGGACTTCCCTCCGGTATGGATCTTGACCACGATGGCAAAGTTGGCGGCCCGAACGATGCTTATGGGTTTGGAATCTATCCAGGCCAATATGGTCTCGCTGTATTTAGTCGATTTCCAATCGAAGAGTCGAGCGTCCAGTCATTTCAAAAATTCCTTTGGGCGAAGATGCCTGGAGCTTTACGTCCCATCAAAGGTGATGGCGTTCCCTACTGGTCGGATGAGATTTGGCCAAAGCTTCGATTGAGTTCCAAGACGCACATGGATGTACCCGTTAACATCGATGGCAAGGTTCTTCATGTTCTTGCATCGCATCCAACGCCACCGGTCTTTGATAAAGAAGAAGACCGAAACGGCTGCCGCAATCACGATGAGATTCGGTTGATGATGGACTACGCGAATGGTGGTGCAGGGACGGAGTATTTGGTTTCTGATCAAGGGACCAAGGGACCGCTCGACTCGAAATCAACTTTCATCATCATGGGCGATCTCAATGCCGACCCGAAAGATGGTGGCGGGAAGCGAACGGCAATTGAAGCCTTGTTGAATTCGCCTCGAGTCAAAGCCATTTGTCCAACGCCACGAAGCCAAGGGGCAGTCGAGGCAACCGCAAAACAGGGGAAGATTAATCTTCGGCAGACGGGTGACTCCGCGGAAGACACTAGTGACTTCAACGATCAAAATTCCGGCAACTTACGTTGCGACTTTGTCCTTCCATCGAACAACTGCGAGGTTGTTGCGAGTGGCGTTTTCTGGCCGACCGAAGACGAACTCAAGGATTACGATCCAAAATTACTTTCTGCCACGGACCATCGACTTGTTTGGATTGATATTAAATTGCCATGAGCTTAACTATCGTCAACGAATTCAATCTCCATTTGCTTAAGCGACTGATGGCCGATTGGCCTGAATCAGAGCTCGATTGGCAACCGCAAGAGGAACTCCATTCAGCCCGATGGCTTCTAACGCATCTCGCCATTGCCGTCGACTATGGTCTGATGCAATTCGATTTAGCCGGCTGTTGTCCTGCTGAATGGCATCAAGCTTACGGTCCTGGAAGCCAACCCGGCTCTGCCGAGAACCGTCCGTCGGTGTCCGAACTGATGACGGTGATTGACGAGAGTTATGCAAAGCTTCGCAGTCTCGTGCCGCAGCTGGACACAGCACCTCTCCGTGAGACTCATAAAGTCCCACTCCTTGCGAACACGCCTCTGAAAACGCGAGGTGATTTAGCTGCCCATATTCTTTCGACCCACTTTGCGTTCCATGTTGGGCAGCTTTCGATGCTGCGGCGCATGCTCGGCCGGCCGCCATTGTTTTAAGAACAAGTATTTTTCAATTCGCCCGACTAAAAACGCCGCAAGCCTACTCCGCGAATTGAGCAGAAGAACTCTATTGCTGCTACGGAGCTAAATTGAGCTTTGGTTTGCGTGAGCGAATGAGTTCGCTTTCGTAGGCCTCGCGAACGATCGTCTGTTCGGCTGGTGAACCTTCGCGGAAAATATGCAATTCGAGCGTGATCGTTTTTTCTGAGGAGTTGGTCAAATATTTTGCGAGACTGGCTCGATCCGATTCCACCAGATGCTTCGCGAGTCGCTCGCGTAAATTGTTCGATTGACCAATGTAAAGATAGCCGGTCGCATCCCGAAAAATGTAGACGCCCGGACGACTGGGAATTTGATCGGTAGCTTTTTTTAATTCGTCAAGCGTCCACGTTGCAATCTCTCGGTTCCACTCGGTAACTCGCGTAACCAATTCGGGCTTAAGTTGTCGAGACTTGCGTAGTCGTAATGCTGCTTTACGTAATGTATAGGTGTCTGATTCGCTATCGATACCGCGCGCGAGTTTGTCATACTTCGTCAGCAGGTCGGGATCGACTAAAATCTGGTCGAACGACACCTTAAACTCATCTTGGAGTCGACGAGCAGCGATTTCAGCTGCAGGCAATGCCTCCCCATATTCGGTGTTCGAGCGCTGGGTCGTTTCCGCTTTGAGTTTTCCAGCTTTTCTCAGTCGAACGAGCCCTTCCCAAAGGGATTTTTCATCGATCGTCGAATGAATTTGACGCGCCGCTTGGAGAACTTTCGCTCTTCGTTCATCCGAGAGCAGAACTTCGTCAAGGCTCCAGCCAGCGTGATTCGCGGCGAAGATCTCGGCGAGTTGCACATTGGAAAGCTGTGAGTGATTCGCGGTCGTCACTTCTTGTAGGGCAGAAGCGGGCCAACAAAGCAACAGACTATGACCTAAAAAGGCCCAAACAAACACCCAAGTGCTCCGCGTCGAGATCATTTGGCTTGGCGTCCTCGTGAATAGAAATTGCAAAGCCTTTCGATCCAAGCTGGCTCAACGAACGCGATGTTTGCAACGATCATCATGAAGCCGAAGGTAATCATCCCAAGAAACAAAGCGATCCCACCGTGCACGCCGAGAGCAATTCCCAGCATGATTGGTCTCAGTCGAGGCCGCCAGATAAGAAAACAGTAAAACGTCTCCCAAAAAACCGTTAAATGGGTAGCCAAAGCGGCCACGATTGGCCATCGACCAAGCCAAGTAAAATCCAACGATTGGTACTCGTAAGCGACAGCCGAAAACCACATGGCTGACCCATCCCACCACATCTCGCCGCGCAGTTTTGCTAGGCCGCCAAATAAATAGACGATGCACAAATGGACCTGCATCAGTCGCGTTGCCACGGTCGTCATCGAACTAGGATTGCTTGAAGGAAAGAGCCACCGAACCCAATTCATGGTCGTTCGATTTCCAAGATTTTGCGAGAACTTCGAGTCAATGCTCCAAAGACCTCCCGAAGGGGCAAGGACGAGATACATGATGAGCCACATTGCCACTTGATCGAGACCGAATAAGAAACCGGTCATTCGATGGCAAACCATCAGCGTCATAAACCACGCCAATGGAACCATGCAACGAGTGAGCAATCCGATGGCGACGCATAAGCTCACGAGAATGGCAACGAATTGGTGGGTCAACAACAGACCCATCGATTCGATGTTCCAGAAATACGTCCAGACAAAATCATTGGAATGGAGTCGTCGGCTGAGTTCGTTGCTAACAAGCGATTCTTTACCGAAAAAATCTTCGATCCGGAGAAGCCAAATCAAATGGATGTAAGCCAACATCATCCCAGTTGCAATGCGAATGATCGCCAATGAATGCGATGCTCGCGGACGAAACCAAAAGTCATTCCAAGCAGATAGGAAGGAAGTCATCTGCCCCTCCATTCACCGATGGGACAAATCGGTCGTATTGGCCCTATCGTTAGCAAAGGCATCGCATGGTCAGGACGTGAAAGGATAGTCTGTTCTCGATTTTCTTTAATCACGGCGTCTTTTCTCCTTCCGGGAGTTCTAGATACAACCGTGGGTCGTTCAATTTCCAACCATCGCCAAGGACTTGCAGTTCGCTTGGCAATTCATGTTCAATCCGTCGAAGTTTGATCGATTCCGCCTCATACGAATTGAGCAAACGAGTCTTTATCGACGATTGGAGCGATTCGTAGAGATCACGATCGAGCTGCCATCTTTCTTTCAGTCCGGGTTCGTTGAGTTCCGATTCAGAAAGTGTAACCGGGGCGAAAAGAGTGTTGTAAAACTCGGACAGCATGAAATATCGATGATAAAGCAAACGAGGACGGTCCGATTTGCGATCGGGGAGAACTCGCCATCGCAAGGCTAAATTTGAAAACGACTCGGCCGGTTGTTGGACCAGCGGAAGTTCTCGCAAAGTGCTCGCGATCGATGGCTTTTCGATTTCTCCCCCTGCATTCGGATCCTTCGGCTGTTGCTTAACTTCACACTCGAGCAAATGCGATGGTCCAGGATTGGGGGCAAAAAAGGAATAGCCATGGCTGAGATACATAAATTCAACATACGGAGCCAAGGTTCGACGGAGCCAGCCAGCTTCTTCTGCGGCAGGCTTGACAGGCGATTGAGAAAAAAAACGAAAGGGTTCCGCGAACACGGCCGCAACGTGAACGATCAGGAAAATCGAAAGCAAACAACGCGTGCTCCGAGAAATGGTAGGCGAGGCATTGTCCATCCTATAGTCCTTCCAACATAGCCGCCGACAAACGAGCTGGCATGTCGGGTTGCTGCCATGCGTTCATGCCTCCGTCGACATAGAGCGTTTGGCCGTGAATATGCTCAGCGAAGTCGCTTAACAAAAAGACCGCAGCTCCGCCACAGACACTGGCGTCGGGAACTTGGCCGTTGGGAGTATGTAACTTCATCCACTCCAGCGCCGCGCGATTATGGTCGAGTACCTGGTTGGTAAGGGGAGTTCGGACCAGTCCGGGAGCCATGGCGTTGACGCGAATGCCGTGAGGAGCCAACGTCACGCACAACGTTCGAACGAGACCTGAAACGGCAGCCTTGGAAGCATCGTAAGCCGTATGGGTTGGTTCCGCGAGCAATCCGTTAATGCTGCCCGTAAAGAGAATTCGGCCTGCGGTCTTCGTGGCGATCCAACGCTTTGCGAAAAATTGAGTTAAGAAATAGCCGGCCGCAACATTCAGTCGAAACGTTCGTTCGTAAGTATCGACGTCCATCTCAAGGAAAGGCTTATCGGTATAAGCCCCAGCGTTGTTGACGAGCAGGTCGATTGCCGGGTTCGCGACGATCGCTTTTGAGGTAAGATCTGCGATCGCGTTCGATGTTTCAACCATCAAGTCGCCGTCGATCCAATCGACTCGAACGCCGTGGCTTCGACAGGCAGCTTGGGTTTGGCGGGCATGCTCGTCTTCGGCGAGACCATGAAGTACGATATTGCTTCCAGCCGCAGCGAGGGCTGTTGCGATTGCCGCTCCAACCCCTTGGGAGCCGCCAGTAATCAATGCTGTTCGACCGTCTAACCTCATACGCAACACCGCTCAACACAAACAGAAACCTCTTTCACACCTCGACAATATAACTACTATGTCAGAACCGACACTGCCCGGTATCACACAATTTCGAATGGATGGACGAATTGCAGTCGTCACCGGCGGCTCCAAGGGGCTTGGATTTGCAATGGCTGCTGGCCTCGCGTCGGCTGGAGCTCAAGTTATCCTGGTGGCACGCGATGGGGCACAGGCTCAGCAAGCTGCTGAAAAAATTTCCGACCAGTACAAGACCAAGACAATGGGCTTTTCTGTTGATGTTACACGCGAAAGTGATTGCCAAGCGATGGCTTCAAGCATCGAGGGGACGTTTGGCAAAATCGATGTTCTGATCAACAGTGCCGGAATCAATATTCGTGGTCCAATCGACGAATTGGGCCACGATGATTTTTCCAAAGTCATGCAAACAAACGTGACAGGGACGTGGCTTGCGTCGCGAGCCGTCGTACCGATCATGAAAAAAAATCGATGGGGAAGAATTATCAATCTTGCGAGTGCTCTCGGCGTCGTCGGGCTCGCCAATCGAACACCCTACGCTAGCAGCAAAGGGGCTGTTGTTCAGATGACACGAGCTTTGGGGCTAGAATTGGCCTCTTATGGCATAACCGTGAACGCAATTTGCCCGGGGCCATTTCTGACCGAAATGAATATTCCAATAGCCGATACCGACGAAGCAAAGAATTTTATCCTCGGTGCGACCGCTTTAAATCGATGGGGTCGATTAGAAGAGATCCAAGGAGCGGCGATCTTTTTAGCCAGCGATGCGGGAAGTTACGTTACGGGGAGCATGCTGATGGTCGACGGCGGTTGGACTGCACGGTAAAGTAGTCCACATGGATTCGCCAGAAGAACTTCCCAATTTTGCCAAACCGATTCGAGCCGTAACGAAGCTCAACCCAGTCGATCACTACCTCGCAAGTAGCTGGGAAGCCTTGGGCAATGGCGCACCCGTCATCGTAGCCTTGGCTCAGTTGTCTGCTGAAGCGGTCGTGCATCACCCCACCGCATCGCTGGAACTGCTTTCGCCTGAAGCCCGCGCGATCTTATTCGCGGCTCGGAACCGCGGCGTTGTCGAAATTAAAGGGTCGCACGTTGCTTTTGAAGCACCGGCTCGTTTGCTCGCCGTTTACATTGAAGTCGACGAGACACAAACCTTGACCTTTCGCGACTCAGAAAAGCCAGAAGTAACCGTCCGTTTTTTGGAGGGCTTTCGAGAGCTGTGTGCGGCCGGACTGGTGATGCACCATATTCATCGTGATTTCTCATTGACGGCCAGAGGGTTTCGATTGGCTCGTGAAATAGATCGAAAGGAGGTGCAAGAATGGCTAAACCAGGGTCGCGAATTTGGATTACACGACTAGTCTTATTTTTGCTTGCCGTGGCCGTGGTCATGGCTCCGTCGGTTTGGAGAAGCGTTAAGAAACTCGAGAGTTTTGAACAGATGTGGACTCGTTCCAAAGCGATTCCTACGTCTACGCCGTCGTCAGGCAACGTATCGAATCCAACCGCTGCCAATCGCACGTCCATGGAGCCTCATCCGCTGGACCCTGTACTATTCCTGGCACGCGACTACTTACAAGGCTTTCAGCGAGACGTGAAGGACTATACGGCAACCCTTACCAAACGCGAGCGAATTAACGGCGAGTTGGGTGAAGAGGAGAAGATGTCGCTTAAACTTCGTTGCCCGCGGAAGAATCCCGATGGTACCGCAACCAAGCTCCATGTCTATCTTCGTGGAAAAGAACCAAAGGGGATCGAGGGACGCGAAGTGATTTGGGTAGACGGAAAAAATGATGGAAAACTCATTGCCCACGAAGCTGGCTGGATGGGTGTCGTTCGCGTCCAGCTCGACCCGGATGGCATGTTAGCTTCGAGAGGAAACAAGTATTCAATTAAGAGCATTGGCCTCGAGCAGTTGCTTGGAAAACTAATCGAGAAAGGGGATCGCGATCGTGAACTTGGAGATTGCCTTGTCTCGATTCAAGAAGGTCAAAAACTCAATGATCAACCTTGCACCGTGATTGAAGTCAAGCATCCAGAGAAACGTCCCCTGTTGGATTTTCATATTGCCCGGATCTATCTCGATACATCGCTCCGCATTCCGATTCGCTACGAAGCTTATCTTTGGCCTGAGAAGTCCGGCGAAGCCCCCCCTTTGGAAGAACAATATTCCTACACCGATTTGAAGCTGAACGTCGGGTTGACGGATGAGGATTTTAACCCGGACAATAAAGCCTATCAATTTCCGTAAGTAACCGAGTGCTTCGTCCCAGCTAATTTTTAGGGTACGACGGACTTCCAGTCCATCGACAAACGTTGGCGCCGACGGACTGGAAGTTCGTCGTACAGGTTCAGCTGAACCCTTATTTTAAGGTGTGAAGAAGCACTAGTTCGACTGTCCCAAATCCTTTAACACGAAGCGCAAGCGAGTGGTTTGACTATCGAAACCTCAAGAAAACCACTCGCTTGCGCGTCATGTTATCAATGAGATGATGCCTTCCGTAAGGTTTTGGGACAGTCGAACTAGCGAGAATTTGAATCACGAAGAAACCAAGCAACAGAGATTACGCATGCTAGCCAATACGGGTAAATGTCGACGTGTGCTATTCGTGAGTCCGGTTGGATTCATTGGCGGCGCAGAGCGTGTCCTGCTGGAATGCATTCGACAAATTCGTGCGCGACGACCTAAATGGGAAGTGACGCTTTTGCAACTCGATGAAGGGCCACTTCAGGATGCGGCAGAAAAACTCGGTGCAAAGGTAGAACTGTTGCCTTTGCCCAATTTTCTCTCGAAATCAGGTGATTCGAAACTGATTCGACAGGAGTCCGACAAGTTGGATTTTGACCGGCGAGATACCGAACCTTTGCCCAGTACTTCAGCCTTACCTTCCCAAACCCTCTCGAAAAAGATTGGTCGAGGAGAGCCAGAGGGTAGCCAGCCACGCTCGTCGAGCATTTTCCGAAATGCCAAATTGATGCCAGCGAAATTTGTATCGAGTTGGCGTTTTTATTCTCAGCTTGCAAAGTTTATTCGGCGATCTCAACCCGATATCATTCATTCGAATGGACTGAAAAGCCATATGCTCCTGACCGTAGCACAACCACTTGGAACGAAAGTTCTTTGGCACATTCACGATTTCTATTCGCATCGGCCCAGGATTCAAACTTGGATAAGACGCTTGTCGAAGCGGTCCACTGGATGTTTTGCGATCTCGGAAGCCGTGGCAAAAGATATCTCGAGTGTCATTCCTCGTTTGCCGGTTCATCTGCTGGAAAACTGCGTGGACACATCGCTTTTTTCGCCAGGTCAGCCAGAGGTTCAACGGCTTGATGAACTTGCCAACCTCTCGTCGAATTACGATGGTTTACGAATGGGCTTGATTGCAACCTATGCCAATTGGAAAGGGCACGACGCGTTTTTGAAAGCCTTGGCGAAGGTTCCGAATATCCGCGGCTACATCATTGGCGACCCGATCTACGCTACCGTGGGCTCGCAATGGACTCGCGCTCAATTGGAAGAGTTGGCCATATCACTTGGCGTCCGGGATCGCGTTGGTTTCGTGTCGTTTCAATCCGATCCGACGTGGGTCTACCGAAGTTTGGATGTGGTTGTTCATGCGAGCACTCGCCCAGAACCGTTTGGACTGACCATTATCGAGGCCATGGCTTGCGGGCGACCGGTCATCGTTTCGGATGCGGGCGGCGCTCATGATCTATTCGTCGATGGTCACGATGGGATTGGCCATGTGCCAGGCGATGTGGATTCACTGGCTTCCGCGATACTGCGATTGGCGTCGGAAGAGAGCCTGCGGGACCGTCTTGCTCAAAACGCCCGCCAATCGGCATTGCAGCGGTTTTCGCAAGATCGCTTTGGCCAAAAGCTCATTCAAGTCTATGAATTGTCGCTCTAGAGCATTTTCATTTTTCATATAGCCATTCGGAAAACGGGGTGAAAACGGGGTCAGGTACCAAAAGTGCAAAGCACCCGAAGGGCCGTTCCGGCTTTTGGTA
>JANOAI010000646.1:0-7522 GCA_031411055.1 Pirellulaceae bacterium | reverse complement strand
ATTCGATTCGCGGTCGCGCCGATGGAGAACGGCTGGTCGATTCATCGATGGAACGACTGGTACGACTACCCCAATTCCTATTGGCTTCCGGGAAATAAGAAAGGGGTCGATTTAGGTGAGTCTTCAAAACCAGTGTATGCCTTCCATGTGCTGGTGGGGCATCACGGAATATTCTCATTGACCCCTTTTTGGGTGTTGAGTGTACTCGGCGCTGCAGGTTATCTTCGGCGATGGCCGACCAATGGGTTGATCGCAAGAAACATGTCCGAGGAAGCTCGACGCTGGTGGCTGAGTTTATCCATTGCCGGTGTGAGTTTCGTCTGCATCGCGTTCTATTTGAATCGTCCGCTCATCGATCGCAACTATGGTGGCGTGTGTAGTGGATTTCGTTGGCAATTCTGGTTGATTCCGGCTTGGTTGTGGCTAGCAGCGCCAGTCGCGAATTACCTGGGAAGCCGTCCATGGGGGCGTATATTTTTAGTGCTTGTTTTAATTGCAAGCATCTTCTCAGCGACGTACCCGTGGGTGAACCCGTGGCAAAATCCATGGCCCTACCAATGGTTCGTTCTTCGATAAGGCTTGCTTTTACGGAACGTGATGCGATCGTCGATTTCAATGTCGCCGAAGTCGGCTAGTGTTTCTTCACACCTTAAAATGATGGTTGAGCTGAACCTGTACGACGGACTTCCAGTCCGTCCTACCCTAAAAAGTGGGACGACCTCCTAACGCCTCATCCGCAAGCTCGCAATGGATCATGAAGGATGATGATCGGTATCGGCTTCGGCCAGCGGGAGTCTGACGGTGAACGTCGAGCCTTTTCCGAGTCGACTGGTAAGTGCAACTTGCCCTGAGAAAGACTGGGCCAAATGTTTGACGATCGATAGCCCCAGACCGGTTCCCGAAATATCGTTGGATCGTGACTTGTCAACGCGAAAAAATCTTTCGAAGACGCGCTCTTGATATTCTGGAGCGATTCCCAAGCCGTTGTCGATAACGTCGATAATCCCCATCTGCGAAACGTTATCCCTGGAACATCGAACTTCTACCGTCCCATTTTCTGGCGTGTACTTAACGGCATTGCTGATCAAATTGTCGAGTATCGTTACCAAGCCATCGTTATCGCAGCGCAACCAGATTTCAGGTTCGTTGACGATGAGCTTCAGTTCGAGATGGCGTTTGTCGGCTTCTTCTTCAAAGAATTGGAGTCTCGAAGTAACCACCTTACCCAATTCGACATCGGTCATTTCAAAAGTCGCCAGCCCCGATTCGATGCGGGCCAATTGAATCAAATCCATGATCAAGTCGCTTAATCGTTTTGTTTGTTCTTCAATCCTTTCTACAAACTTGGTTCGGACTTGAGGATCGTCAATCGCTCCCATCCGAAGCGTTTCGGAGTATGCCTTGATGGACGACAGTGGTGTTTTCAGCTCGTGCGAGACATTCGCAACAAAATCGCGCCGCATCGTCTCCAGTTGTCGGACATTGGTCACATCGTGGAGGACCATGACGACAACCTCTCCATCCGATTGCGAAAGCCAGGCAAGTTGAACTTCCACGATCCGTCGGGGCTGCAATCGCAAATCGAGCTCACATTTTGTTGCTCGATGCGATTGAAAAACCTCCTCAACGGCATCTTCAAGTGATGGAATCCGCACAAATTCGTAAAACGGATGATGGACTAGCTCTTGGTAGGAGACGTTCAGTAGCAAGGCTGATGCTCGATTCGCGAATAGAACGCGGCGTTGGCCGTCCAGAGCAACGATACCTTCTGTCATGCTCGCAAGTACAGCTGACATGCGATCGCCATTCTCTCGTAGTTCGCTTTCTCGTTTCGCCAATTCGGTTTGCATGTCTTCGAAGGCGTTACCGAGGAGTTTCCATTCTCCCGTCCATCGCATCAGACTGAGTTTTTGCTGGTATTTTCCTTCGGCAATCGATTTCGAAAACGTGATCAGATCTCGAAGCGGAGCGATCATGGAACGCCCCAGCCCAAAAAGCAAAGCAGAGGCCAAAACGGCCGATATACCGGCAAAGGTAATGAATCCAAGCAACCGATTGTGGAGACGGTGTCGAATGGGTTCGGTCTCCATGGCGAATCGAAGATAGCCAATCTTTTTGGCTGCTTGCTCGATCGGAAGTGCGACATAGTGAAATTCCGTATGAGCCGACTCACTTTCGCGTGTCGTTTTTCCGAGCCCGAACTCACGGGCTTGGATGATCTCAAGTCTATTCGCGTGATTTTCCATCTGCGAAGGTTCAGCGTCCGTATCGACCAGAACGTTCCCATTCATATCGATGATTGTGACGCGAATCGTCGAGCGTTCTTTAAATTGCTTTGCGAGCAGACTTAAGTCGGAAATGCTCGAGTCGGTTGGTGAGCCAAGTTGCTCCCGTACGGTTGGCATCATGGCCCAAGCAGAACTGATAAGCTGCGATTCGGTTTCGGCTAAGGCCCATTTTCGATCCTGCTGCAGTGAAAACAGGATGATGGCAACCGCCAGTCCAGCCTGAAGCAATAGGTACAGGACAATAAGCTTTGCAAGACTAGACGAAAGATTCACCGAACAGCTTTCATCGGCTCGGCCAATTTACGCCATCAAGAACTTGGCTTGTGGCCGCCGATTTGTTGAGAACATAAAAATGCATGCCTGGTGCACCCGCTTTAAGCAATTCCGCGACCTGCTGTCTTGCAAAATCGACCCCCACTTGGAACTGCCATTCAGCGTCGTCTTTTTGTCCCAATCGATTCAGAAAATCGTCTGGCAACGATGCTTTGCAAAGGGTAGCAATTCGTTTAATTTGGCCAAGATTGGTGACTGGCATAATGCCAGGAACGATTGGGATATGAATGCCGAGTTTGTCGCAAGCATCTCGGAACCGAAAGAAGTCTTCGTTCTGATAGAAGAGCTGCGTTACGATGATGTCCGCGCCGCTATCGACTTTTCGCTTGAGATTGTTCAAATCAACCTCGAAGCTTGAAGCTTCTTGATGCGTTTCTGGATAGCCCGCGACGGCGATCCCCAACGGCTTGAATTCGCTTCGAATGAGCGACACAAGTTCATTCGCGTATTTTAGCCCTCCCTCCATTTGCCGAAACTCCGTTTCCCCTTTTGGTGGATCACCCCTCAGGGCAACAATATAATCGACCCCTTCAGCAATGGCGTTTTGGAGGTAAGCTCGCAGCTGATCCACGGTCGAACCGACGCAGGTTAAATGGCTCGCAACTGGGCAGCCGGTCAATTTTTTAACCGCCGTTGTTACCGCCATCGTTCGGTTTTGCGTTGAACCGCCAGCCCCGTAAGTGCACGTAAAAAAATCAGGCTTGAATCGGCAAAGCTCTTGTACTGCTTCCAGAACGGCTGGAATCCCGTCGTCAGACTTGGGTGGAAAAAGCTCGAATGAAAGGCCGCGTCGTGATCCGTTGAAAAAACTTGATAAACTCATGAAACTTCCGATTTACGTTCCAATGCTGTGTGCGATTTTAGTTAGCCTAGCTCGTAGTGAGCCGGGGGTGATTCTTCCAAGCTGAATCCACTCGCCTGGTGAGTTAGGCTTGTGCGTCTACGATGCTGAACTGGCAGTCTTGCCAGTTCGGGACAATAGTATAGTCTCGAAACCAAAAGAATAAATTAACATGCCCAATGAACACAGACCGCTAACCGGCACTCGCATCCTCGCATTTGTCGATGAAATCTATGAAGATTTGGAGCTTTGGTACCCTAAACTGCGGTTGATCGAAGCGGGTGCCGAATTTGTGATTGCGGGACCAGGCGCCGCCACGAAGTATCTAGGGAAGCATGGTTATCCTTGTATTTCTGACGTAACGATCCAATCCTGCAGCGAAAAGGACTTTGACGCTCTCCTGTTGCCAGGTGGTTTCATGCCGGACAAACTCCGCCGTGATCCCAAAGTAAAATCGCTAACACTGGAATTTTCCTCGGCAGGCAAGTGTGTGGCGGCCATTTGCCACGGTGGTTGGATGGCTATTTCAGCCGGAGTCTATCGTGGCGTACGCGTGACGGGCTCACCAGGAATCAAAGATGATCTCGAAAACGCAGGCGCGATTTGGGTCGACGCGCCAGTCGTGGTCGACCGCCATTTCGTTTCGAGCCGCAAGCCCGACGACCTCCCTTTTTTCACGGAAGCGATGATCGAAGTCATTGCTAAACAGAAAAAACGCTGAGTTCGCCTGTCAGTCTTCACCCTCCACCGCATCCTTAAACTTTTCCTTGAATCACATTCATGAATTGCAAGCATTTACCCGTCTGTGTTCTCCTCGTTTCCATTCCCCTTTCGTTCTTGATCGGAAGCGAAAGTCGTAGCCAGGAAACGGCAAACAGCTCATCGACTCTCAGCAAAGCTATTTACGACACACAGCCGCTTGATCTACCACGATTGTCTCCCGAGGAAACGGCGGCAACGGCCAAGCTTCCACTGGGCTTTCATATGCAAGTCGCAGCCAAAGACCCGGATGTGCAACAACCGATCGGAATGTGTTGGGACAGTCGGGGTCGAATGTGGCTGGCTGAAAACTACACCTATGCCGAGAAGGAGCTGAATTTCGATACCGAACTCAATGATCGAATCATTATTCTTGAAGATAGCGATCACGATGGAACCTTCGACAAACGTAAAGTCTTTTGGTCCGAAGGGAAAAAGCTAACCAGTATCGAAATCGGTTTTGGCGGGATTTGGGCTATGGCGCCCCCGAGACTCCTTTTCATCCCCGATCACGATCGCGACGATGTGCCGGATGGGCCAGCCCAAGTCGTTCTCGATGGCTTTGAAGACCAATCCATCCGGCACAATCTGGCCAATGGTTTGAAATGGGGACCCGATGGTTGGCTTTACGGTCGCCACGGGATCCAAGCTATCTCGAAAGTTGGCGTCCCAGGATCCTCTGAACTCGAACGGACCGATTTGACCTGTGGGATCTGGCGTTGGCATCCAACGCGAATGAAGTTCGATGTGGTAACCACCGGCACAACCAATCCATGGGGACACGACTGGGATGAGAAGGGCCAATTGTTCTTTATCAATACGGTAATCGGCCATTTATGGCATGCCATTCCGGGATCGCATTTGCAGCGCATGTACGGTGACGATGCGGATAGCCATACGTATGAATTGATGTCGCAGATTGCCGATCATCTTCACTTTGATAGCGGCAAGGAAACTTGGTCGGATATTCGCAAAGCAGGTGCTAGTCCGGCCACCGATCTGGCTGGCGGTGGTCACGCACACTGTGGCATGATGATCTATCAAGCCGAACAATGGCCAGCTGAATATCGGAACAAGCTTTTTACGTTGAATTATCATGGACGCAGAATCAATGTGGAGCGGCTCGATCGTCAAGGGGCTGGCTTTGTCGGGCGACATGAACCGGATATGGTGTTCTTCCCCGATATGTGGTTCCGTGGCATAGAACTCGCCTCGGGTCCGGACGGAAGCGTTTATGTGCTCGATTGGTCCGACATTGGTGAATGCCACGATAACGACGGAGTCCATCGACATAGTGGCGTCGTCTATCGGATCTATCATGGTGACGCGAAAACATCCCCTGCTATCGTCGATCTGCGTTCGCAATCCGATGCGGAACTCTTAAGCCAGATTTCTTCCTCGAATAGCTGGTTAGCCCGCCAGTCACGACTGGTTTTAGCTGAACGATGCAAGAAAGATGCATTGTCAGCCGACGTGATTCGCGAATTGATCAAACAAGCCAAGACAGAGCCAGCGTCAGAAAAGCGGTTAGCCTCTCTCTGGACTCTCGCAAATTGTGGCAAAGACAACTCGTCGATCCTGTTACCACTTCTCAAGGATAAGGACGAGCATGTTCGTATTCAAGCAATTCATTTGCTTACCGATCCTTCGCGTCTGTTGTCTGACGTGACAGATGATTTCGAAAAAATGCTCGCTACCGAAACCTCGGATCTCGTCTTTTTGAATGTCGCAAGTGCCATGCAAAGAGCGCAAGGCAAGCGGTGGTGGAATGTGATGGCTCAGTTGTGTGCACGGTCTAGCTTGGCCCAAGATCGCGATTATCCATTGATGGTTTGGTACGTTTTGCAGAAAGGGCTGATCGCTTCGCCAACCGAAGGAATCGATCTACTTCAGAATTTGGAGTCCAACGACGGTAAGATTCTATTCGGCAAACTTCTTCGTTTTGCGGTTAGACTTTATGCGAGCCAACTACCAAAGGAAGAAATGGCGTTGGATCAGCTCTTGTCGCTGGCTTCGAAGAAATCGCCGGCCTTCCAAGCAGAAGTCGTCGCAGGTATGCAACAAGGTCTACTTGGACGTCATCGAGTGAAATCGCCAGACAGTTGGAAGAGCTTCAGTGCTGCCTTAAGCATGCATCCGAGTTCCGATACGCGCGAAGCCGTCCTTGGACTTGGGGCTCTGTTTGGAGACGGTCTGGCTGTTGAGAATTTGTCAAAGATTGTAGCCGATAATCAAGCTAGCTCTGAAGCTCGAATCCGTGCCCTACAAGCTATGACCGAGAATCGCGCTGGCGGTGTCAAAGAACTCGCCTACAAGTTTGTTCGCGACCGAAGCCTCGGTTCACAAGCTATCAAATCCATCTTGGACGTAGGCGATGCGGGCGATGCTAAAAAACTATTGAGTATGTTCTTCGAGCAAGGTAACGCTTCGGCTCTCGTAAAAGAAGTCGTGTTTGATGGGCTCGTTCGGCGTCGCGACTACTTGCCGGTCCTTTTCGAGTTGGTCGAATCCGGCAAAGTGCCAGCCGATGCGATTGATGCCGCTTCGCTCCGCCAAATACAAATGCTTGGTGACGAAGAAATAAACAACAAGCTAAGCAAGCTTTGGCCGCAGACGAATCTGATCGGGAAAGAACGGCTAACACAAATCCATGCGTTGGAAGCCAAACTAACAACCGAAGCGATTAGCCAAGCCAATTTGGGACAAGGCCGCACGACATGGAACAAATTGTGTGCTTCGTGTCACAAGCTTTATGGACAAGGTGGTCTTATTGGTCCTGAGCTTACAGGCGCTCAACGAACAAACTTGCGTTACTGGACCGAAAACGTTCTCGATCCAAGCGGTACGGTGGCCGCCAATTATCGAGTGACCCTCTTCCTGATTGATGATGGATCGCTTGTGTCTGGGGTTATTGCCAGCGAAGACGATGCAACCGTTACCGTGCAGACTGTCAAAGAGAAGGTCGTCATTGAAAAAGACACGATCGAGCAGCGAAAGAATTCAACGCAATCTCTAATGCCCGAAGGCTTGCTTGATGCACTTGACGACAATCAGCGTCGCGACTTAATCGCTTATCTCATGCACTCCCGCCAAGTCGACGCTGAGTAGTCGCGGTGGAGATGAAGGTGTGACGGGAGCCAATGAATTTACTTGGTATTCGTAACCTCTCCCGCTTGCGGGAGAGGTCGGACGCGGTAGCGGCCGGGAGAGGGTCTTCTCCTTCGCCACGGAAAATGCGGCCCTCTCCCGGGCCTGAGAGCCCGACCTCTCCCACGAAGACGTGGGCGAGGTAACGAGTAAG
>JANOAI010000645.1:0-3341 GCA_031411055.1 Pirellulaceae bacterium | reverse complement strand
AATCTCGGAATTATTCGTGCGATCGTTTTATCCACTTCCATACCTATTGTCAGTGAGCGCTTGAAAAGGGGCCAGTTCGACAGCAAAGGCATGAGCGATTCTGATTTTGGGTTTTCTATGAAACTCAGTTCGGAGAAAGCTCGCGGTCTATCGGTTGGACATAGACCGAACAGAGGGAATTCAGGAGCTTTTCGCATCTGGAATGTCCCAGCGTTGTGTTGCTAGGACGCTTGGAATTGATCGCAAGGCTGGCCGACATGACGGGAGTCTCGGCATTCGACGATACCCCGACAAAAAGTTGCCCTGCCGGACTCTAGATAACCGACTTGTCGGGACGGTCGTCAAGCTCGCTGATGGTTCGAGAGCTTTGGCTTCATTGGGAAACCTGGATGTAAAAGATCGGTTATCGACGCAGCATTTTACGACCCTTGCAATTGAAGTTGACGGTGAGTGGGTTCATCTCGCACGCTACCACGATATCGATTTTGACACGCGTGGTTCTAAACAGTTTGCGAAGAAACTAGGTAAATCGATTGATGAGATTTTCCCGATCAGTTTCGACGTCAGAGAATACGTTGCTGATTCTCCGACATGGTTGCGCGGTACAATCGAAGCCGATCCGAAAGAGAAGCTCAATGACAATGAGCTTGTTAAACTCAGCTTACTTTAGTTCGTTAATCAAATATTTGACCATTCCCGGTTCGCGTTTTGGCTTCCGTCAGAACGAGCCATTGGCGTGCTGTAAGGACGCTGATTCCTGCTCCCCATTCTCGCAGTCAGTGCGATCGATGTCGAGAAGTGATTATCGCCAAGATTGAGCAATGGCTATTGTCTCAACGCATCTATCAAGACTTGGTTGCCGGGCAGATTCAGGCGACTCGATCTTTAACCATCGGCAAATTGCTTCCAACGGATAGCTTTCCACAATCGAGCTACGTTCGTTGGACGCCGAATCAGTACACGGACTGCTGCTTGCTTACCTCCACCCGGGTCTATCATCTGATTCCATCATCCGGTACCGGTTCTTTAGGAACCAACTGCGAACAAACGACCTATTGTTACGGCTCGATGAAGGGTTGGAACCGTGTTGTGGTGGCCGGCGGCACGATCAAACGCACTGATTGCGATGTTCGCGGACAGGCGACGAAAATCTACGTCGGAACGGACGATAACGATACGATCCCACCGGAGGCGGCGCAATGGGTAATAACATGGTCCAGGTCACCGGCATGGTCTACGACGACGGAGCGGCCGGGGGTATTCGACGTTTCAGCGTTTCGTTTGGGCCACGGCTTCGGGGCGGACAGTTTTTCACCACGCAGAGATTTTCGACCGATCATGATCGTATCAGCCATGATTCGCTGCTTGGCTTGAAGCTGCTGCTCGTCGGTATCGAGCAACTCAATTGCCCGCATTCTGGCACGCAAATCTATACACCAGATATTTCCAAGATCTGAACGCGGGATCGCCAGGAAAGCGATGTGAGTGTGACCGCCGATGGAATGGGGGCCGGTTTGGCTGATGTGAAGGAGGCCAGTGGGAATGGCTACTTCTTCCGGCGTTTTCCTTCTACTTCGGTAAGTTTCGGTTCTTTTTCCTACTTGGAAGTCGAGAGATATCTCGATCGTCTTCCTTCTTGGTTTTCTTCAACTACTTTGTAAGTAGGCCCCGAACGTAGGGCGATTCAAAAAAAGTGCCTGAGAAGTTGTTAGAGCAACTCCTCAGGCTTCCCGTTGGGAGAGTGAAACCTCCGTTCGAGAACGGATCATTGATCCTACATCCCAAGATAACTCGGCATTCTCCGAGCGTCTCCAAGATTGTCGACTGCTATACCGACATTGCCTGAGAAAAGGCTGTGGGAATCGCTATCAACCGCGCCAGTGGAATCAATATTTTTGCCGAGATCCGTTGTGCCGATCGGAAGTTCGACGGTGGCAAGCGGCCAAACGGCAGCAGCGGTGGCGGGCCGTTATCGAGAATCGTGTTCGGCAAGCTGATCGAGAGCGGACTCGACGTCGATCGCAACGCCAGCAAGCTCAGATCTGTCAACTTTCAGCTTCTGCAACTGGCGATGGTGGTGCCGGTGTAGCGGTGGATGCTACTGTGGTTCCGGCACCCTCGGTGCTGTCACGCAACTCAAAGATTCCTAAAGATTTTTGTGACCGACCAGGTTGTTATGAACCTACTCGGCAAAGCCATCGCAATCATGCGAAATACTGCTCAAACGCTTGTCAAAATGCGATGCAGAGGGTTCGAGATCGAGAACGCAAATGGCTTGCACGCTCTGGAAGGTACCGCATTCCTGTCCTGAATTATGGAAGGTTTCGCAATCGGCGTATATCGTTCCGCCACTCAAAAAGGAGCGATAAAGATGATCGAAAAACAGATTTTGGTGCCAACCCGCGTCCGCCGCCTACCGTCTAACGATTGGTCGTGGCTCGATCGCCGGTTTTTACGCGAATTTTCATCGAAGCTCAGTGGCGATGCGGTCTTCTTGTACCTCTTTCTCACTGCCGTCGCCGATAGAAACGGGCTGTCGTATTACAGCGACAATGCCTTGGCGCTCAGGTTGCGCACTACCGAACGCGTCATCATCAAAGCTCGCGAAGACTTACTCGAATTCGATCTGATAGCGTATCGAGCGCCGATGGCTCAGGTCCTTTCGCTGCCAAAACCGGCCACCGAGCGATCCAGCCAGTTGCAACTGCGGTCGCTTATCGAGCAGATCAATCACAACTCCGATAGCACCCCAGAAAGCCAGTCATGAAAGTATCGCAATGGGCGGAGATTCGTCGACTGTTCGAAATCGAAAAATTGTCTAAACGAGCCATTGCCAAGCGGCTTGGTTGTTCGCGCAAGACAGTCGATCGGGCGCTTGGATACGAAGAAGCGCCTTCAACCAAACGCTATTCGCAGACTAGGCCAATCAAGCTAGATCCGTTCAAGCAACGGATTCAGGCGATCATCGACCAGTATCCGGAATTATCCGCCGTTCGAATCATGGAAAAGATTGCCAAAGGCGATGGCCAGTCGCAAGGCTATATCGGCGGCATTTCACAACTGAAAGTTTATCTCCAGTCGATCCGACCAACCGAAGGCCGAGTTTATCAGGACATCAGTTACGCTCCCGGCGAGGCCATCCAAGTCGATTGGGGCGACGTTGGCTCGATCAAGATTCAAAACACGATTCGCAAAGTTTCAGTCTTTGTGGCTGTGCTTTGCTATTCGCGAATGTGCTATATCGAATTTACTCTGTCACAACGTAAGTTCGAGTTCTACCGTTGTACGGTCAATGCGCTGAAATTCTTTGGCGGCAGCCCTAAAAAGATTATTTTTGACAA
>JANOAI010000644.1:0-3369 GCA_031411055.1 Pirellulaceae bacterium | reverse complement strand
CGGGGTCAGGTACCAAAAGTGCAAAGCACCCGAAGGGCCGTTCCGGCTTTTGGTACCTGACCCCGTTTTCCAAGCCTCATTGTAACCTCTTTCGAACGCGACATTGGCCTACACATCTTCACCCTCCCGCTTGCGGGACGGTCGAGCGCAGCGAGGGGAGGGTTAACCTCAGTAACGCCACTCGTCCCCTCCCCGAAGCCTTTTCCCTCGGCTTCGACCCTCCCAACGGAGGGTGAAGGTTGATATGGTGAAAGATATCTAGAGACCAATGCTCACTCGGGCAGAGGTAACAGAAACGATGGGATATCATGTTCCAACCACGTCTCACAATCTCGCACAGTTATTAAGCGAGTTGCCACGCTCTTTTAACTGACTAACGCACTACCGATTTTTGACATTTCTGCCATCTCTTCTAATTTGAGCTCGTCAATCAAGGGCCAAAGTTCATCGACTTCGTCTTTGAAGAGGTTGCCAACAAGAATATCCGTGATCAGGTTTTTCTTGTCCGGATAGCGTCGAACCAGCTTTCCAAAGTTGAGACCGTCGTAAAAGGCGCAGACGAGCCGACGCATCCGCTCCATCGCTTTCATGTACTCGGGTTCCCAAGTGCGAAGTCGTTTTTCAGAAGGATCGTTCGCGTCCAACGCATCGGCAATCGATTCCGAAGCCATGTCGGCAGACACCAACGCAAGGAGAACTCCCGATGAGTAAAGAGGATCGAGAAAGCCGAAGGCGTCGCCGATCAGAACCCATCCATCGCCTGCAACTTTACTCGCTCTGTAGGAGTATTCTTTCAGTGCACGGTACTCTTCGGTCCGTGTTGCATTGGCAATTCGAGGTTTTACACCAGGGCAGCGTTCGACTTCCTCGAAATAGATCTTTTCGAGATCCTTGGTCGCTCGATTCTTGAATAGATAGTCGAAACCTGCGACCACTCCCACGCTAACAATGTCATCGTGGAGCGGGATGTACCAGAACCAACCTTTCTTATCTTGAGTCTGAATCACGATCGTCCCGCCACTATCAAGCCCAGGTTCGCGCGTTGCCCCCTTCCAGTAAGTCCAGATGGCTGCTTTCTTAAGTACAGGATCCCACTCCCTTAGTCCAAGACGATCGATAAGAACGGAGGATTGCCCACTTGCATCCACAACAATGGTGGAACGCAATTCTTGTTCGGGGCCATTTTCCGGTTTGTAGCGGACGCCAACCGCTCGTTCCCCATCAAAGAGGACTTCCAATACCCGAGCACCTTCGTGAACTTGAACCCCTGTCTCTCTGGCGTGATTGAGTAGCATCAAATCGAACTCACTTCGCAAAACTTGCCACGTCTGCGATCGATCGTGAGGATCGTACTGTGAAAAACGGAAAGGTTCCGATAGCTTGCCCTGCTCACTGATAAACTGAACGCCGTACTTCTTCGTGAAGTGGCTTTGTTTCATCTTCTCAAGAACGCCCATTCGCTCAAAAACGGGGAAGGTGAATGGGATCAGAGACTCGCCGACATGAAAACGAGGGAAATGATCGCGTTCCAAAATCACAACTTGGAATCCGCGTTTAGCCAGAAGCGTTGCAACGGTGGACCCCGACGGTCCACCACCGATCACGATGACATCAGGCTGAGTTGTGGTCGATCGAATCATGATTTGAAACCTCGTCTATTTCCAAGGGCTATCGGTAGGTTCGTGCGGTTGGCGGGCTTTGCGAAGCAATTCGCAAAGCGATTTGAGCTCGGCGGCTGAGAGATGCCCAAGCTGCTTTTCATGAGAGAGGGCAATCGGTTCGGCGAGATCGTCGAGCAACCTCCGACCCGCTTCCGTAATCGAAACGAGAACGGCTCGACGGTCCGACACGGATCGCGTTCGAACGATCCAGCCATTTTCTTCGAGCCGATCCAACATTCGAGTGATGTCGGGCGCTTTCGAGATGAGCTTCGCCGCCAACGTCAATGTCGGGACGGGGGCCGGCGCCTCAGCCCGAAGAAGACGCAGTAGGTTGTACTGTTGAGCTGTTAGCTCCCATTCAGAAAACACCGCTTCCTCGAATGATCGCAATCGATCGTAGGTTCGCCATAACGACAGGTAGGCTTCTTGCTCTTGCGAGTCAAATTTCCGAACCATCGAATTTTTGTTCTTGGGCATCGTCGAACTCATACTCAAATATTAGTCGTTCAAACAACTATTGTCCAGACAATAAAAATGGCCAGAAAGTTAGAAATGTCGAAAAAAGTCTCGTGTCGGATAAGACATTGAGCGAGACGAATCGGCGGCACGCTCCCCGCGTCAGGTGAAATCAGCCGAACGGCACGGAAGCAATGCTTGAATAGTTGTATCGAGTAATTTCCAATCGTTAGCGGAGCTGCGCGAGCAGCCCGGCGCATTGGAAGGTTGGATTTGCCAGGCCGGACGAGCCTTTGCTACGCGGCAAGACGCCCGGCTGCTCGCGCCCAATGCCATCTACTTTCCTAACTTCACCCTCCCTTTTGGGAGGGTCGAGGAGGAGGAACGACGACGAGGGGAGGGAATATGGTCACGAAACATTCGATATCTCACCCTCCCCGCTGGCTCGTACCTCGCCATCTTCCCTTCCGCTCTTCGCGGGAGGGTGAAAGTAGATGGCATTGGGCTCGCGCAGTTGGGCTACAATCGCGTCGGAGAAACGCTATACCTACCTAAAAAATGCTCTAGAAGCTGTTTTAGCACTGAAAAGCGTAGCTAACGCCATATCGGCTAATGGTTTCAAAGACGTCACGAATCATTGGGAATTTGATTCAAAGTGGCGCTGACTAGCTAGACTTCGTACGTCTTGGAAGAAACAACGGAGTAATGATCGAAATGAGGACGCGGCGGAGCCGAGGATGTTTCTGCCAAAAGACGTTCAATACGGTCATCGAGATTGTTCTCGATTTTCTCAGACGCGAATCCCACTGTCGCTGTCGCTGAAAATTCTGCGTGACAATGTCCACACATGACTCGTCTTCCGATCTGATCTACCGGAATGTCAAGATGCCGACCACAGGTTGGGCAGCTTCGTAAAAATCGCGTCGATGATCCCATTTCGTCTTCCTACTCCCCCAAATTATCTTCCAACCTTGGAAATCGAATTCCACCAATTCGATTAGGACGAGCCAGATTATAACCTGACTTGGAGTCCAATGCGACCGCTTTACGGAAGACCGGAGGGCTTTGTCCGAAGATTAAGGAACTTTAACCAACATCGCCACCATTTCTTCTTATAGCAGCATTCGTTGCCGATACAAACATTTTCAATGGATCTTGGGTTTTGCGTAGGGAAGCCTTCATGATTTCCTGACCGCCGGTATTTTTTGATCGTACTTGGCGGACTCCCCTCATATGAGGTCGTGCAGCTTAG
>JANOAI010000643.1:0-1677 GCA_031411055.1 Pirellulaceae bacterium | reverse complement strand
CAAAATCTCGGGCGTGCTACGATAGTTTTCCTCAAGACGAACAACCTTCGTCTTTGGGAAGTCTCGCTCGAAGCTAAAGATGTTTTCGATATTGGCTCCACGCCAACTGTACACCGATTGATCGGGATCGCCGGTGACGTTGAGGTTTGGATAATCAATGGAGAGTGCTCGAACGATCACGTACTGAGCAAAATTTGTATCCTGATATTCATCGACGAGTATGTACTCGTAGCGTTTGTCGAGATCGGCGCGCAACTCAGGTTCGGTGCGCAAGACAGTCGCCGTATGCATCAGTAGATCGTCAAAGTCTACGGCGCGGTAACTCAACAGCTTCTTTTGGTAGGCGGGATAGACGTCGCGGATGATTTTATTTAGCCGTCCAAGTTCGATCTGGTCGAGCGAGTCTGGCGTGACGAGCTTGGTTTTCAGGCGACTGATTTCACGGGCTATGTCAGAAATTGAGACGTGAGTTAACGCGACTTTGGCTTCTAGGACCGCCTCTTCGAGAGCTTTTTTTGAGTCATCAGCATCAAGGATCGAAAAATTTTCTTCTAAACCGACCGATCGTCCGTAGCGACGAAGAAAGCGGGCACCAAAACCATGGAAAGTCCCCATGGTCACAGGTTGATCACCCACCATTCGCCGAATGCGTTCACGGATTGCCTGAGCTGCCTTGTTGGTGAACGTCATCGCGAGAATTGCGCGGCTAGGAATACCTTCCACAATCATATGGGCGATTCGATGCGTCACAACTCGTGTCTTGCCACTGCCAGGACCAGCTAATGTCATGAGGGGCCCTTGAATGGTCGTAACGGCCTCGCGTTGGGCTGGATTCAGTGAATCAAGAATGGCGCCCGTGCTTTGAAATGCATTCATCGTTGGGCCTTACGCTGGCGATAATACTTGAGTCCAGGGATAAAAAAGGCCGGTGCCGCGACACATCCGAAAATGAGGTGCGCTACATGCGGGAATATTGCCATCGGGATCGAGGCCAAGAATAAGCATAATGCTTGGACGTAGAATGCACCACTCAAAACGCCAGCCTTAACGACAAAGACCATTGCCGCTATGACCCCCAACAACGGTGTCAAAGTTAAGCAAGGCAAATCGAGCCACCATTCAAGCAAAAATAGGGACGCAATGGCAATCATGCTCGCGCCCCACGCGTGTGCTACTTGGCGTTCGACGAAAGTCACGGGACCCATGCGATTGCGCAATGCCCAGAAAACACTGGCCCACGCCCCTAAACCAACGGTCCACAGCGCTGCATAAGCAAGTCGATTTGTCACGCCCGACCAGCGAACGAACTCCGTCAATATGCACGCGATGAAAACAACTAACGAATGCCACATCCACAATACTCCCCAATTTTCTAAAACGGGCGCATGATGGGTTTCTCGTAACAGTCGCGCAAAGACTTGTGCAAAGTGCCCGGACCGAACGGCGACCGGCTCGTCACGAAGAAAGGCTTCCAAATCGTTCGCTAAGGCTTCGGCCGACGGATAGCGCAAATCGGCAGGCTTTTGTAAACAGCGGATGACGATCATTTCAAGATCGCGGTCGATCTTAGGTTCGAGCAATCGCGGTGCGGGTGGATCCTGTTCAATAATTTTCAACGCAAGTTCGACCGGCGAGTTTGCGACCAGCGGAGGACGACCGGTCAGTGTGTGATAAAGG
>JANOAI010000642.1:0-10353 GCA_031411055.1 Pirellulaceae bacterium | reverse complement strand
CGCCCAAGTGGCGCGGGGTGACTACGGCTTGTTTATGGAGTTCAAGTTGCATCCCTGGGATCATGCCGCCGGGGGGCTCATGGTCCGGGAAGCGGGTGGGACCATGACCGACTGTTTGAATTCCAAGTTACCCGTTCGAGGCTCATCCAGCATTCTTGCCTCCAATGGTCTGCTCCACGAAGCAGCACTCGGAATCGCAATGCCGCACTTCAAATCAATGCTTGCCGATTGAATTTCGGTTTTTGGAAGGAAAACCGGGTCAAGAAATAAACCGGGTCAAGAAATAGGGTGGATGGTCAGAAGCGACTTACTCTTCGGGGGCTTTGGGGCCACGTCGGAAAACAGCCACGACATCCTCGATCGGGACGACAAAAAGCTGATTGTCCGACTCGAAATCGACCGGAATCGCATTTTTTGGGTGGAAAAGGACTTTGTCGTACTGCTTCAGCGGGAAGTCTTCGTTGTGTTCGACTTGACGGCTAATCGTCACAATTCGTCCGGTAATTGTTGGGATTTCAGCGGCATCGGGTAACGCGATCCCCCCTTTTGTCTCGCGCTTGGGTTCGTCCTTGCGAACTAAAACCCTGGCTCCGACGGGTTCTACATAGTCAAACTGGGATGCTTTTTTTGCCATGAGGAACGAAAATAGCGGTTTCTGAGGGCGTGTCGAGTCGGCCTCCCACCCTAACTCGACGGCGTCTGCTGGACAAGTCGGGTTTTGCCCTTGCGAGTTGTAGGGAAATCGCGATACTTTTCCCTCCCAATTTTAGTTCCTCGACCCAGGGGTCAAAGTCTCCAATGATTGAGACAATTCAAGTAAATAAGCGTGACGCGGTAGGTTCATGGAATGTTCGTAAACTACGAGCGTCCGGCCAAATCCCCGCGAATCTATACGGACACGGTGAAGCCAACCTCAATTTGTCGGTGGCTACCGAGACGGTGAATAAACTTTTGAAGCATGGTAGCAAGCTTGTTTCGCTGACCGGCGATGTCACCGACACCGCGCTCCTTCGCGAGGTCCAATGGGATTCGCTCGGTAGCTATGTCGTGCATCTCGACTTTGCTCGGGTTTCTCAAACGGAGCTCGTCGAAGTCAGCTTGCCAGTGCATCTTCATGGTGAAGCACCCGGAGCAATTGGTTCTGGTCAGCTTCGCTTTGTAACGCACGAAGTTACGATTCGCTGTCCAGCTGCCGCTCTGCCGGAGTTCTTGTTGGTGGAAATTGGTCAATTGCAACTTGGCCAGTCGATTCACGTCAACGAAATGAAATTGCCGGAAGGCGCGAGTCCGGTAACCCCGGGTTCGGTTGTGATTGTGCAGGTCGTCGCGGCAGCCGGTGAATCAGATGACGCGTCTGCTTCGGGTGTCGTTGAGCCTGAGTTGATTCGTAAAGAGAAGCCTGACGCTGACGCGAAGGCGAAGGCTTAAGGATTCGGTTGAGACTAGCCCGGTTGGCAGGAGCCCCAGGTGATGACAATCTCGACTGAGGAAACAAAGCGTTCACTGGTTGTCGGACTTGGAAATCCAGGTTCGAAGTATCAGAAAACGCGACATAACATCGGATTTGAGTGCCTTGAAGAACTAAGTAATCGCCTGGGGAATCCACTTCCGCTAGCGAAGTTCGAAGGTCAAATGGTCCGAGGCAAACTAGTTGGAGTCGATACGATTCTGCTGTGGCCTCTGACCTATATGAACGAGAGTGGACGATCGGTTGCTCAGTTGGTGGGTTTCTACAAGATTCCGCCTGAGCGAACTTTGGTCGTCTGCGACGACATGAGTCTTCCGCTTGGTAAGCTTCGCATTCGTGCCCGCGGGTCGAGCGGAGGCCAAAAAGGTCTGGCTGATATTTTGAAAAGCTTTGGAACGGAAGACGTTCCGCGGCTGAGAATTGGAATTGACCGGCCACCGCCTGAATGGGAGGTGACCGACTTTGTGTTGAGTCGATTCCGTGAAAATGAACGAGCGACAATGTCCGACGCAGTAAAGCGCGCGGCGGATGCTGTCCAATGCTGGTTAACAGACGGTGTTCTGGCTAGCATGAACCAATACAATCGCGATTAGATTACCCTGAGGTTTTTAGGAGACTTTCCCTTGGCTAAGGCGACGTACGAGTGCCTGTACTTGTTTGATTCGAATCGATATGCCCGCGATCCTGGTGGTTGTGCGGCAGCGATTCAAGATGCGATCACCGAGGCGGGTGGCGAGATTCTCGTTACCCGATTGTGGGCTGAGCAAAAATTGGCTTACCCCATCAATGGGCACCAAAAGGGGACCTATTGGTTGATTTATTTCAACCTAGACACCCTGAGCCTAAAAGGGATCAACCGCAACTACCAGCTCAACGAGTCGCTGCTTCGTTGGATGTTCACTCGCATCGACCCACGTCTCGTGGAAGTGCTTGTCGAACACGCGAAGGGTAAGGCTTCGCTGCCGCGTCCGGATATCGTCATTGAAGACGACGAGCCCGTTGCGGTGGGAGCCGGTATTGGCGATGACGGCGAAGATTTTGACGTCGAATAGCTCAAAGACTTGAAGAGCTTGCCGCAGAGCAGTAGGATATGAGCATATGTTCACTAATGACTGTTCAGGGTAGCTAGGAGAGACGAACGATGGCAAGCTTTAACCGCGTAATCTTGTTGGGTAATTTGACTCGAGACTTGGAAATCCGGTACACCACCTCTGGGATGGCGATCGGTGATACGGGAATCGCGGTCAATGATCGACGTAAGAATCAAGCTGGTGAATGGGTTGACGAACCGACGTTTGTCGATCTCAAATTTTTTGGAAGAACAGCGGAAATCGCTGGCGAGTATCTGTCGAAGGGTTCTCCGATTCACATCGAAGGACATCTGAAACTGGATACTTGGGAAAAAGAAGGACAGAAGCGAAGCAAGCTGTATGTGATCGTTGATCGGATGCAGTTGCTTGGGTCGAAATCCGGAAGCGAAGGTGGAAGTCGTCCTCGTGCTGCGGCAACCGCCCAGGTCAACGAGACCTTCGCCAACGATTCACATGCAATGGCTGCCTCAGACAATGGATATCATGGCGGTGGTGGCGATAGCTACGATAGCTCGAACATCCCGTTTTAGTGTTTGTAATCGAATAGTTCCTGACGGAACGACATGAGAGATTGATTAGAAGAATGGCTACAACTGCAACCAAGAAACTCAAAGCCCGGCGTTTCCAGCGACTTCCGAAGGGTCCGAACGGCGGCATTCAACTGATGCTTATTCACAACGTAGATCACCTTGGCAAAGCCGGCGACGTCGTGGAAGTAAAGCCTGGTTTTGCAAACAATTATTTGTTGCCAGAAGGCATGGCCATCATCGCGACGGACCATCACAAGCGGATGGTTGAAAAGCACAAGGCAAAGTTGCTTGACCTTGAGAAGATGCGTTTGTCTGATCTTCGAAGTCTTGCTGATCGCATTGGCAAGCAATCGATTAACATCGAAGCGAACGCGACCGATGAAGGACATCTCTACGGAAGTGTGGGTGCTCACGAGATCGCAGCGGCTCTGAAGCACGCTGGTTTTCCAGTCACCGACGATCAAATTCGATTGTCAGGCCCGCTTCGCGAGCTTGGTTTGTATACCGTCAAAGTTCAGCTGCACGCTGATATTTTGACCGACCTGAAAGTTTGGGTTGTGCCGACGGCGGCGACCTAACCGACGGGGCTGTGGCGGAACTGGCAGACGCGCTAGACTTAGGATCTAGTTCCGAAAGGAGTGCAGGTTCGATTCCTGTCAGCCCTATTTTGAGAAAATTAGTTGTTCAAACAACTAATTGCATCCGTGATCGAATAAATGATCCATTTGAGCCTGAGACGTTCGCACGTTTTCCGATCGAGAGATCCGAACTCGCGGATATCTCAGGCTCAAGGTGTTTAAAGGGTCGCCAAAAGCGCTGGCGCCCAGAAGTGAATGGTTGCCGATTGTTCCTGCAAACGATGCGGGCTAACGGAGTAACGTTTTGCTGCAGCGGCAGTAGCCAGCGGGCGCTAATTCTTCTCGACCTGAACTTGGATTTTCTTGCCAACGCGCTTGAGATCGAGGTTGGCTTGCTTCCCTATTTGTTGAAGCATTTCGTCGATGGTGGCGTCTTTCAAGGTGAGTTCGATCTGACGATTCATCATGTTGTCAGGTAGCGGCCATGGGGTTATTTCCAAGCCAAGCTGTTTGGCAAGTTCTGGCAATCCAACTCCAATCGTCCACTCTTTGAGAGTCAGTGAGTACTTCGCCTGCTCGGAAACCGGTGTTTTCGATGGCGGCTGAGTCTTCAGCTTGGCATCCCACGCCATCGTGGCAAGCTCGCGATGGGCGGCAACGGGCGCCTCAATCAGGAAGCGTCCAGCCGCTCGCGGTGTAACGATTGAATCGGGCCATTTGGTACGCCAATTCTGTAGCTTGCCCTTCGAATAGCGTTTCGTCAAATCCGAATATTCAAATCGGACGTTCGACACTTCGAGCATGGCGGAGAATTTCCAATTTGCTCGAGCGTCTCGATCAATCGTTCCGTCGAAACCTGCCAGTACGCACGTCCATCGCGCAGCGTGGCTACACAGAGGAAAGCTTCCGCTCGCCCATCGATCATGCGGAACGGATTCCCGTTCTTGCAATGGGAAGCCTTGCTGTTTTTCCAGCAGGCTCATGAGCTCACTGACTTCAATACTGGTTTTCCATTCCAAGGGGCTTGCCGTCTTGCGCCACATGCCATTTTCACTACCGGTGTAGAGATTCCAGTAACTGAATTCAATTCGCGGAATATAGTGAGCGGGGGAAATATAGATAATATTTTCCAAACAGGTAGTTTCGGTGTTTGAAAGAGAATTGATAAGTGTCAATAACTCTTGGTACGTTCGTTGCCCCGATTCTAACTGTAATATTTGTTCTCCATCAACGCGGCGATCAAGCCAAACTTTATGCTGCAGCGACGCTTCCACCGCTCGAGCGACTTCTCGCAAGGAGAGGTTCTTGGAGACAAGTGACGAAGGTTGCCGAAGTGTCGCATAGAGCCGCTGAAATCTTGGGTTTTCATATGGATGCGATGCGCTTTGTCCATAGAGCAATGCAGGCATTAGGAAAGACCAACAAAACGCCACATGAAGGGTGATTTGTCTTAGTTGCTTGAATTTCGATTGCAATCGAAAAGAGCGATTTTTGTTTATGTGGTATCTGGTTGGATACATTGTCGTTATCTTACATCGCAACTACACTGAAGGAGTTCAAAGAGAACAACTTGATGAAACGCATGGGCGCGACAGTTCGAATTCTCTTCACCAGAATATGCTAACATGAATCAGAAAGCTTCGCGTCTCCCAGGTTTGATGAGCGCCTACCAATTGTACTTGATTGATGGTGACAGCGCCGCGTTTATTAAAGCGATTGGTTCCCGCTACTCACTTTCGACCCTTCATCGTCTTGCCCACGTGGAAAGTCCAATCGTTCGGCGAGCGGCGGTGCTTTCGATTAGTCTACTGGGAAATAGCGAGTCGATCGCAGTGATTGGCCCACTTTTGGCCGACTCGGATCGACGGGTACGAATGGTCGCCGACGATGCTTTTAAGAGTCTTTGGTATCGGACGGCCGAACCCCGAGCTCGATGTCGTTTGGATCATCTTTTGAACATGATCGAAGCCAATCGAATGCAAGAATCGGTCGAGGTAGCCGATGAAATCGTCCAGGTTTACCCGGAATTGCCGGAAGGCCACTGCCGTCGGGCCCTGGTCAACTTCAATTTGGGCTTTCTGGAAGACGCAATTCGGGACTGCGAGACCTGTCTTCATCTTTCGCCATATCACTACATGGCTTACATTGGACTGGGTCAATGTCGATTGGAGCAAGATGCTCCGCATGCCGCGTTGGAGGCTTTCCGTCGCGCATTCGAAATATTCCCCGATCTCGAAGCAGTGCGTTTGCAAATTAAACGCTTGGAACGAATGCTTCGCGAAACCACCTAAACCACGCAGTACTTATCTTGGCCGTTATCACGAACGGGAAATCCCGATCGCTCGATTTGCCGTCTCATAGTTCGCAGCCGTCGCAGCTTTGTCGTCTCACCGGGACGGTCATCGCTGGCGTTGCACGCCTCGTCAGCGGCTACACGGTCCGCTGGATCGAATGTCAGCCAGACACTTGTCAACGAGTCTATTTTGCGAATCACACCAGCCATCTCGATGCAGTCGTGTTGTGGTCAGCACTCCCCCGCGAGATCCGAACGCTGACCCGTCCTGTCGCGGCGCTGGATTACTGGGGGGCTTCGAACTTTCATCGCTTTCTAGCCAAGTCATTCAATGCCTTGCTCATCGATCGCAAAGAGATCAAAGTCCATCAGAGCCCGGTCGAGCTGATGATTCGCGAAATAGGCGATCTTCATTCGCTGATCGTGTTTCCCGAGGGGAGCCGATCCGTCGATGGAGAAATGTCCGAGTTCAAAAGCGGCCTGTATTACCTCGCGAAGAAACGCCCGGATTTAGAGCTTATCCCGGTTTATATGGAAAATCTCAATCGCATCCTGCCACGCGGTGAAGTCTTTCCTGTCCCGTTGCTTAGTTCGATTACCATCGGCAAACGGGTTTCATTGAATGCTGGTGAATCGAAAGTTGATTTCCTCTCCCGAGCGAGGCAAGCTGTTAAGTCTCTCAAGGATCAGTAAGATATCGAACCAACACGTGCGGCCGTCAAAGATCCCCGGCCATTTTTCCTCCAAACCGATTTGAATATGACTCACGCTCCAACCGCCATCGTCCTCGCCGCCGGAAAAGGGACACGCATGAAAAGCGAGCTCCCCAAGGTCCTTTTCCCAGTCCTTGGACGTCCGATGATTCATTGGGTTTTGGACGCATTGGAGCGAGCTGGCGTCAAGCAAAAGATCGTCGTCGTCGGCTATCGGCACGACCTCGTTCGGGAAGAACTTAGCACCCGTTCGGGGATTGAATTTGCGTTACAAGAGCAACAGCTTGGAACGGGGCATGCCGTCCAAATGTGCGTCGAGCCGATCAAAAAGGCCGAGGGGCCAATTATCGTTTTGGCTGGCGATTCGCCGTTGGTGCAGTCCTCATCGCTTTCAACCCTGCTCGGGCATTATGAGCTCGTCGGGCCAGCTTGCCTCATGGGAACGTTGGTAAAAGACAATCCGCATGGCCTGGGTCGAATCGTCCGCGATGCAAGCCAACGATTTGCCCGGATTGTGGAACACAAGGATGCGACCCCCGAACAATTGGCTATTCGCGAGGTGAATATGAGCACCTATCTTTTTAATCCCCCCGATCTACTTTGGGCATTAAGTCGACTGCGCAATCAAAATTCGCAAGCCGAGTACTATTTGACCGATTGTCCTGAACTATTGTTAAAAGCTGGAAAACTGGTCGAAGCAAAACCTGTTCTTCAAGCTTGCGAAGCATTGAGCATCAATACGATCGACGAGCTAGGCAGTGTTGAAGCAAAGATGCAAGAACTGGGATACGCATGCACGAATTAAAGATATTTTCTGGACGAGCAAATCCGCAGCTGGCCCGTGACATCTGTGACTTTCTCCACTTGCAGCTTGGTTCCGTGGCGCTGGGAAAATTTCCGGACGGCGAGAACTTCTGTAAAATCGAAGACGATGTTCGTGGCCGGGATGTCTATTTGATTCAGCCCACTTGTCCGCCTGTGAATGACAACCTGCTTGAGTTGCTCATCATGATCGACTCGTGTAAACGTGCCAGCGCGGCTCGCGTTACGGCCGTCGTTCCCTATTTTGGCTATGCTCGACAAGATCGCAAAGATGAGGGACGCGTCCCGATTACTGCCAAGCTTGTCGCGAACCTCATCACGCGTGCTGGAGCAGATCGCGTTTTAGCGATGGACCTGCACGCCCCGCAAATTCAGGGATTCTTCGACGTTCCGGTCGATCATCTCTACGCCGCCCCAGTCTTGACCAGCTTCTATAAGAATCGCAACTACTCGAGTAACGACATCGTGGTCGTGAGTCCCGATGAAGGGAGCATCAAACGCGCGATCGGCCACTCGAAGCGTTTAGGCGGGAAGCTGGCGATCGTCGATAAGCGACGCGAGAATGCCGTCGAGACGAAACAAAAGCATATCATCGGCGGACCCGTTGAAGGGAAAATCTGCTTGATGTTCGATGACATGATCAGTACCGGTGGCTCGATTTGCGGTGCCGCAAAACTTGTGCACGAAGCCGGAGCGGCAGAGATTCATCTCGCTTGTACGCATGGCGTCCTTTGTGGCGATGCTATCAAGCGGATCAAAGAAGCACCCGTCGATAGTGTGGTGATTACGAACACCATTCCGTTGCCACCAGAGAAGCGACTCGATTGTATTCACGTCCTGTCGGTGGCCCCGCTTTTGGCCGAAGCGATCCGCCGTATTCACTCCAACAAATCGATTAGCCAAATGTTCAACGGCCAATCGGAATCGAGCTAGTGCTTTGTCCAACCTAAAAATTTAGGTACGACGGACGTCCAGTCCATCGAAAAATTCCAGTCCGTCGAAAATGGTTAGCACTCACGTCCGACCCACCCTACGTGCTGTGTCACAAAGCACGAGGCTCGCCCCATCTTACTTGCGCGACAAAGCAGCTTTCTTCGCTGAGATGAGTGGCACCCAGTCTTCCGGTTTCTCGATAATCTGAGAAATTTTCACCCCAAATCGGTCGCCCGACTTCACGACTTCACAATCGGCGACCTGTTGGCCATCGATTTCAAGCGAGAGTGGCGAGTCGCATGATTTGTCGAATTGCAAAATAACGCCCGGCGAGAGATTCATCAGCCGATCAACCGGCATCGTGCGTTGCGCTAGCGTTACACAGACCGGGGCTTGTATCTTGAGCAAGCTCTTCCAGTAGGCCACGCGTTCGGGTTCCTGGGTTGCAAGATTCGATTTGCTCATTTTCGCATCCCTGACAGTCAATTGCCTACGTTTCCTTTACCAATTTCTATTTATCGTCCCAAGAACGCCAAGACATGAGCCTTTCCGAGGGATAAAATGATTTCGGTTAATAAATTACGTAAGGTACTGAATCCATGACGACGCTCGCGGTCCAAACGACCGAATTTCCATTTGCCCCCTATCGTTCGTTGAGCAACGAAGAACTCATTGAACGGATCGCGAAGGTCCGCCAAGCGATGGGCTCTGAATTATTGATCCTCGGCCATCACTATCAACAAGACGAAGTTATTGCCCATGCAGATCTTACGGGCGACTCGTACCAGCTTAGCAAGCTAGCCGCCGACAGTCCTAACTGTCGCGCGATTGTCTTCTGTGGTGTCCATTTCATGGCCGAAACAGCCGACATTCTTGCCAACCGACCAGACCGATTAGATGCTCGAAATGGCCTACGCGTTTCCGTCGTCCTCCCCGATATTGCCGCCGGTTGCAGTATGGCCGATATGGCCGCGATACGCCAAGTCGAAGCCGCCTGGGAAGCACTCGGCGAAGTCATCGACACGAATGAGTTAACGCCGGTCACCTATATCAATTCTGCGGCGAGCCTCAAAGCCTTTTGTGGTCGACACGAAGGCATTGTTTGTACGAGCAGCAATGCGCGGGCTGTCCTTGAGTGGGCTTTCCAGCGGAAGAAACGCGTCTTCTTTTTCCCCGACCAGCATCTTGGACGCAATACGTCCTTGAAGATGGGAATCACCAATGCTGAAATGCCGGTCTGGAATCCGCACGCGGAAGATTTGGGCGGAAACAGCGAAGAGGCGATTCTAAATAGTCGTGTTCTGCTTTGGCAAGGGCATTGCAGCGTTCATCAAATGTTTACCGCCGCTCATGTCCAGCAGTTTCGTGAAAAGCATCCTGGTATCAAGATTTTAGTCCATCCCGAATGTCCTCAAGAAGTCAACGACATCGCTGACATTTCGGGATCGACAAGCAAAATAATCGATACCGTCAAGCAAGCATCACCAGGTACGAAGTGGGCGATTGGGACCGAGCTTCATCTTGTCAACCGATTGAAGGTTCAGCATCCAGAACAAGAAATTCACTTCCTCTCGCCGATTGTCTGCATGTGCGCCACCATGTATCGAATTGATTTAGCCCATTTAGCTTGGAGTCTCGAAAACCTTCAAGCAGGACATGTCGTGAATCGCATTACCGTCGATCCAGAAACGTCGCGTTGGTCACTCGTCGCCCTCGAGCGAATGCTCGAAGTGAGCGCTCAGATGAAGAACAAGAGTTAGTGCTCTCCCGCAAGCGGGCGAGGTTACGATCACTTGAAAAGTACGGATCCAAACGTGGGCCGACCTCAAGCGCCTTAGGCATTGGTATCTACACAATTTTGCATCGCGCTTTGTCCGCACTGCTGGAATCCCGCTGGCTTGTCCAGCGGAAGCTTCGGCTTTTGG
>JANOAI010000641.1:0-12705 GCA_031411055.1 Pirellulaceae bacterium | reverse complement strand
CAAGCGGTTGTGGTCCCCAGCCGACCTTCGAAATCCAACCGGCAGGACGAACGATGTCGAGGGCAATCTTTAAAGTAACGCTCGCACCGGCCGCATCGATGACCCCGTCACAACCGAGTCCGTCGCGTTCCATCGCCCACGGTTTGGCATCGCCGATGATGACTTGGCAACCGTAACTCTTGCGAGCCAACTCCAGTCGATGTTTGTCTTGTTCTAAACCGACAATGGCAACCTCCGCTCCGCACAACCGAGCCATGGCGGCACAGAGAATTCCAATCGTGCCAGGGCCGAGTACTACCACTCGATCGCCCGGTTCGATGCGCGCGTTCTTGACGACCGCGTTATAAGCAACACAGCACGGCTCGGTTAGGCAAGCTTGTTCAAAAGGTAAATGATCCGGAACGTGATGGAGAATTCGGCTAGGAACGCTAACATACTTGGTCATCGCGCCGTGCACGCCGTATCCAAAACCCTTGCGGGTACTGTCGAGGTTATACAAACCGCGGCGTGTCATCGGGTTGTTCTGCGAAATAATAGCCGCGGTTTCCGAGACGACGCGATCACCTTCTTTCCAACCTTCCACATCGCTGCCGACTTCAACGATGTGGCCGCCAAATTCATGGCCCAGAACCACCGGATAGTTGACGGGCCATGAGTGATCGGCAGTCCACTGATGCAAATCAGAACCACAGACCCCAACGTTAGCAACTTCAAGCAACACATCGTCTTTGCCGATGGTCGGCTTGTCGATCTCGCGGATTTCAACCGAGCCTTTTTCGGGAGCAAAATTTACAACAGCGGCGGATTTCATTTTGGATACGTTCGATAGCGGTGGAATTAAAATTTTGCAACTTGTTGAGCATGAATAGCATCGCAGATGAGTCGCAGGGAAGCTTCGAGATTCCCATCGGCAGTCTTAAACGCATCAGCATCGATGGTCAACGGAGCGCCGAGCACAACCAACGGAGCGCCATATTGTGGACATTGAATCGCTTGTTCCAGACTCAGACCACCGACGGCTTGAACCGGAACTTGGACCGCTCGGACAACGTCACGCAATTGATCGAGCGGACTGGGCATTCGATGTCCCGCAGCGGCGATGCCGCGTCGTTCATCGTAGCCAATATGGTGAATAACATATTCGCAGCCCAGGTCTTCGAGCCATTTAGCGCCAGCGACCATATCTTCGCAGACCATGTTGTCACCCATGACTTTGCAACCGAAATCGGAACCAGCTTTGACAACACACTTGATTGTTTCGGCATGGGCACGAGCCATGACAACGACGTGGGTTGCTCCGGCTTTGGCCATCATCTCGGCTTCGAGGTAACCGCCGTCCATCGTCTTCAGGTCGGCAACGATCGGTGTATTGGGGAACGCTTTTCGCAATGCGCGAATGCCATGAAGCCCTTCAGCAAGAATCAGCGGCGTCCCTGCTTCCAACCAATCGACGCCCGCTCGCATGGCAAGCGCAGCCGTTTCGAGAGCTTCATCGATATTGGTCAGGTCGAGCGAAATTTGGACGATGGGTTTCATAGGGCAACCAGGCTTCGAATCGAACTAAGCAACAAGATGCATAGCATACGCGATTTTACGTTGGCTATCGCGGAAGCAAACGCCAAAAAATGGTATGAAAACGCCACGCCTTACTGAAAGCCCAATCATTTCAGGGAAGCTAAAAACGCAGTACCTTGAGACGGTTCCGATGGTCACTGCTCTGAAAGGCATCAAGCCAGCTTGTATCGGCAAAGAGCGAATCAAAGTTCATCGCCTGCGAACTACTTCTTGAAGAAGCCAACCCCATCTGTAGTGGCGACGGAGCGGTGAACGATCGAAGGCTACTTACTCCTAGCCCGGCGCGGACGGCATTGGTGTCGAAAGCATTGACGACTCCATTGCGATCGACGTCAAAAATATTCGATACGACTCCCGGATTCTGACCTTGTCGAGCTCGAATCGCGTTCACATCGAACGCGTTGATCGTGACTTGCTGTGATGGGAACGGTGACGTCGGCGTTACATCAAAACGCGCGTTTCCAAAATAGAAAACGTCGTCGGTGGCTAAACCTGTGTCGGCATTGGCTAAAACCGTGATCTGCAGCCAGGCGTTCTCAACAGCTCGATCGGCGAAGACAAGCTTCACTCGCGATGAACCACCAACACCGCCAGTTGCAAATGTCGACACCGTTACAGTTGGATTGGTCGTCAAAAAATTGGGGGTTGTGTTCGAGAAGTCGCTCCAAGTTGCAAACTGAAAGCTACTCGAACTGATCGCGTTTAGGTTTCCAGGATTGTTAAGATCGACGACGATCCCATTCAAGCCACGTGAGTAGTTGGTGTAGTTGGCAGGAGTCGTTACATTGCCGGGCAACAGAGCCAATCGTGTTGCGTCCATTGCACTGGTCGGATTCACGGCTGGCGAGTTGTTTGCTCCGCTCGTCCCAAACCCTAAAGCGTTGTTGTAGAAAATACTCCGTCCAGCAATCGAGGCTTGCGGCACGGCCTGGATTTTGAGTCGAGCCACCCCCTGTGCGTAGACATAGAACGGATCTGAGCCGATGGTCTCGTTGGCAAGCTGCGTCCAACCTGTGGCAAAGTTGACCACGTCGCCAAGATTCCCAAACACGACCAGGGTGTTCGATTCGTTGGAGATGTTGAGGACTTCGTGATAATCAAGGGTCAGTGTATTATTGCCACTACCGGTCATGTTGATCTGCTCGATGCCAATGATCCGATTGTCGGCAAGGGAAGTCAAATCGAGAACGCGTCCACTCCCTTCGACCTGGAGCATATCATCGCCAGTTCCGCCGACGATCCTTCTAAAACTAAGGTTACCCACCGAAAGGATATCGTTGCCTTGGCCGCCAAGTAGTACATCGGCCCCGTTGTTTCCAACGAGTGTATCGTTGCCGCGACCACCCACCATGATATTAGCCCCAGTTGTACCGGTGAGCGTCTCGCTAGCCCCAGTTCCCAGATGCGTCACGTCAGAAGTAAAGCTGTTGTTTCCGAAAAGGAGGTAGCTTTCGCCCGAATCGACTTTACTTCCCGACGTGTTGGGAGCATCTGCAAAAGCTGCTCCAATAAGTAAGTCATCAAAACCGTCTCCATCGACATCGCCAGCCGCACTCACTGAAATGCCACTTATATCGCCTGCCACGTCACCGAAGATGGTGATGCCATTATTGGCAAGACTCGAGAGATTGATTGTCGGTGTACCGGACCAATTGCTTTTACCAAAAACTACATAGCTTTCGCCCGCGTCAGCTTTGTTATTGGCGGATCCGTCGCCGCCGATTGCTCCTATCAATAGGTCATCATACCCATCCGCATTGATATCGCCGGCATTGCTGACCGAGAAACCACTCCGATCATCGGCGGCAATGCCAAAGATCGTTACACCCGCAGCTCCAAGACTGGCGAGATCGATAGAAGGTGTTGTTGCCCAATCCGCTTTTCCGAAGATCAAATAACTTTCGCCACTATACAATCGATTGTTGGTTGGCCCAGCCGCTTGGTGGGCTCCAATCACAAAATCATCGAAGCCGTCCCCGTTGACATCTCCAGCGCCGCTCACCGATCGACCGCTGTAGTCATCCACATTCACGCCATAGATCACAACACCAGTTGCACCTAACGAATCAAAGTCAATCGAACTCGTCGTCGACCAATCCGCCTTGCCAAAGACAAGATAACTTTCGCCAGCATCTCGATTCGCGTTGTTCGTGGAATCGCCACCATAGGCTCCAATCAACAGATCATCAAAGCCATCGCCATTGACATCTCCAGCACCGCTGACGGACCGACCGCTTCGATCGTCCGCCTCAGCGCCAAACAGGGAAACGCCTGCGGTTCCAATCGCGGCTAAATTGATCGTTGGCGTCGTCGACCAATTGGCTTTACCGAAGATTAGATAACTATCTCCTGCATAGTTTTTCAGATTGCCCGACGCGTCCGCTCGGTACGCTCCGATGAGAATATCATCAAAGCCGTCGCCGTTCACGTCGCCAGCCCCGTGAACGGAGATGCCGCTGAAATCCTCCGTATTGGCACCGTAGATCGTTGTACCAGCCGATCCGAGATTTGCTAAATCGATCGTCGGCGTCGACGACCAATTGCCCTTTCCAAAAATCAAGTAACTTTCACCGGCGGCGTCTTTTAAGTTCCCCGCAGCAGCGGCATTATAAGCGCCTATCAAAAAATCATCGAAGCCGTCTCCATTGACGTCACCAGCGCCACTGACCGAGAAACCACTTTGGTCATTTGAATCTGCTCCATAAATCGTAACGCCGCTCGCACCTAGGCTATTCAGATCGATTATCGCGCCAAGATTGGGTCCACCGAACACGAGATGGCTGTCTCCGGCGTCTACTTTATTGTTTCCTTGAGCATCCGCCACCGGTGATCCAACTAACAGGTCGGCATAGCCATCGCCGTTCACGTCGCCTGCATTGCTCACAGAAAATCCGCTATGGTCATCGCCGTTTGCCCCGTAAAGAATGGTCCCTTGCGAGGCGTTGAGAGTGGCCAAGTTGATTGTCGCAAGCAAACGGCGATCTTCGAGTGGCTCAACGAGCAATCGACGCAACGCAACATGAAGCACGGCCCGAGTTGGCTTCGTTGACTGGCAATTTCGTAAAGCCAAAAGAGATCGTAGACAGTTCAATTGCTTTTACTCGAGAAATGATTGACTGAAGTTCGTCCATTTTAGTCTCCAAACATCCCCGTCGGTAGCGTTCAATACGGGAAATAAGACTGTAGGACGGACTTCCAGTCCGTCCAGCGAAAAATCGACGGACTGGAAGTCCGTCGTATGACAAACTCAACAGCCCACTTACATCGATCCAAAAGCGGTCAATAGTCGATTTTCTTTGAAACGCCCCCAAACGCTTTTGTTGGCGACAAGTTCTTAGCATGGTAGACTAGGACCGGTTGTGAGTTCTTAATTGAGTAAACGAAATGACCCTAAAATCGATCCGCTCCATTCTTATTGCCTTGCTGCTTTACTGTGGCCTATCGAATCAGATCGAGGCCGCCGGAACGGGCTTGAAGGGGACATACTTCAGCAACAAAAACTTCTCTGGGATCGAAGCTACGCGGAACGATCCGACCGTAGACTTCACTTGGACCGGTGCACCAGGTCCGGCCGGAATCGATGCGGACGATTTTAGTGTTCGCTGGGAAGGACGTGTCGAAGCGGTCTACTCTGAGTATTACACATTTTTTGTGACGGCGGATGATGGAGCTAAGTTGTGGATCGACAATCAATTGATATGCGGGCGAGTGAACTATTCAGCTTCGAATAAGCAAATCAAAGGTCGTGTCTTACTTAGCGCCGGGCAACGCTACAACATCCGCTTGGAGTTCATGGAGGGCTCGGGGACAGCTCAAGTGAAACTCGAATGGAGCAGCGTCAGCCAATCTCGCCAAGTGATCCCGACAGCTCGACTCTATAATACTTCCACCAATTACGAACGCGGCAGTATTCGAATGGAACAATGGAACTTCATCAACGGCACAGCTGTCAATACTTTAACGTCCAATGTGAATTACCCTAACAAGCCGAGCGAACGCGATTCGCTTTTATCCTTCGAATGTCTTGCTCAAAACATTGGTGACAACTATGGGACCAAAGTGAGCGGTTACATCAAGCCACGTCTCTCCGGTAGTTACACATTCGCAGTTGCGGCTGCCGATAACGCAGAACTTTGGCTTAGCACTAATACTGTGATTTCCAATAAGGTACGGATCGTCAATGTAACAAGCGGAACTCCGCTGCGTTCGTTCACCAATGAATCGAGTCCGATCAATTTGTCGGCCGATTCCAAGTACTATGTCGAACTGCTGCATAAAGAAGGGACGGGCGGTGATCACTTTAGCGTTGCATGGAAGAAGCCCGGTTCGTCGACATATGAGATCATCCCCGGTGACGAATTAGTCCCGGCCGGACTGACCGACGCTCGCCCTGCATTTGATACTTATCTTGACACCCTGGCTCGCGGTCACCCTCGCATATTGATCAGTCAATCTCTCATCGAACGCCTCAAAACGACGATCGTGGCGGGGCTCGATTCAAAGGTGACGAGCTGGTGGAGTTCTGTTCAAAACAGTGCCAATGCGATTCTCAACGAACCGGTGAACGTGTATACCTCCGGTGATTTGTTGGATGTATCGCGAAGTATTACAAGTCGGATCTATGTGCTTGCAACGGCTTATCAAGTCACCGGGGATGCGCAATACGCCGAACGAGCTTGGGATGAATTGAGTGCGGGGACCAATTTTCCTAACTGGGATCCCGACAAATTTTTGAACGTGTCGGAGATGACCCATGGATTCGCCATCGGATACGACTGGCTTTACGATTACTGGACACAAGCTCGCCGCGATACGATTCGAGCAGCGATTCGAAACAAAGGGCTGAACGAAGGAATTACGCACGCCAACGACTGGTATTTCCAAGCGGACTCGAACAATTGGAATCTGGTTTGTACCGGTGGACTCACGATGGGAGCCCTCGCGATCGGAGATGACTACAGCACCGACCGATCGACCGTCGAAATCATACTGCACAATTGCTGGACCAAGGTTCTTCCAGTAATGAAGCACTACACGACCGATAACGGTGCGTGGTATGAAGGGGCGACGTATTGGGACTACGCGACGCGTTACAACATCCGCATGTTGGCTGCATTGGAGACGGCTCTTGGGAGTGACTTTGGACTCGCCAATATCGATGGCGTCGATCAAGTAGGAAATTTCCCGTTGTACATCAACGGAGCGCTCGGTTCATCCTGGAATTTCGCAGAGACCAGCGGGGGAAGTGCGTCTCAGGGTGAGCAGATGTTTTGGCTAGCGAAGCGATTCAACAAGCCAGAGTTCGCTTGGCTACAACGAAACAAAGGTGGTGCCGATCCGATAAGTCTGATGTGGTATGACGCGCGCGGTCAAGACGCGGGGACGTGGCCACGAGCTTTAGATAACTGGTTCTCTGGCGCGACGAACGTCACCGACTTCGGCGGTCAGGAAGTCGTAACCATGCGTTCCGCTTGGGAGAATAACAAAGCGACCTTCCTAGGAATCAAGGGTGGCAAGTCGGGAGCGGGCGCTCATCAGAATCTCGATGCTGGAACATTTTTCTTCGAAGCCCTCGGAGTACGATGGGCGCAAGAGATGGGACACGACGATTATGGGCTGCCCGGGTACTTCGATTCCAGCTCAAGCGGCCAGCGTTGGACTTATTATCGTATGCGAGCCGAAGGACAAAACACGCTCGTCATCGGCAACAGTGCCTCGCCCGACCAGCAGGTCGGCTCCGTGAATCCCGTAATCACGTTTGGTACCTTTCCGAGTACGGATCGAGGGGCGGCGGTCGTCGACATGAGCAACGCCTACCCAAGCTCATCCCGAGTTTGGCGAGGCGCGCAGCTATTCAACAAGCGAAAATACTTGCTCATTCAAGACGAAATTGTCCTGCCATCGCCACAAAGCCTGTGGTGGTTCATGCATATTGGCAGCGACAAAAAAGTGGTCATCCAACCGAACGCCAGTGAAGTCATTCTTACCAAGGGGAGCGTACGACTTTGGATGAAAGTCATCAGCGGTGGCGGTACGTTCCAGCTTCGCGATGCTGCGCCCATGGATAGTTCGCCTAACCCATCCGCGCAGGATCAGAACTTGGGACAGAAAAAGCTCGGTATCCGACTCAACGATGTCACCAATACAACGCTCGCAGTCATTGCAGTACCACTCTCGATTGGTCAGAACCCGCCAAGAACCATGCCAGCGATCGTCCCACTGCGAGATTGGTAAGAACGAGATGCCGGGAAAACGAGTAACTTCATTGCGCGATCCTAGTGCTTCGTCACAGGTAAGTTTTTGGGTACGACGGACTTCCAGTCCGTCGTAGGATCCAATCTATTCAATCGCAGCATTCGTTGGATATCTGGCCTAAGGCATTGGTTGAAGCGTATTCGAACTTAAACCGCTTCCGCGTCTCAGCACAGGATCGCCATTTAACTTCGCTTGAATTAAAATCACAGGTCCGAATGGCACTTAATCCAATCGAATTGACTGTAGCGGAACGGCGCAAGCCGTCCGGTTCCGCCGGGTAGTCTCGCACTTCACCGGACGGCTCGCGCCGTGCCGCTACCGGATTAAGTGCCATTCATCACAGGCCCCTTTCCGTTTCCTCTTTTCCATTTCAAGAACGTGTGCCATTGGAAGAGCTAAGAGCCGCGATCGCAGATCACCAATCCGGTGATCTTGTACGCGCCGAGATGCTCTATCGAAAAGTCCTTGCGCGGTACCCCGATCAACCTAGTGCGATGAGCTTGCTGGAGGTGATTCTGTTGCAAAAGGGAGATGAGAGAACGGCAATCGAGCCATGTGGAACGTCTATCGGATTGAAGACAGCTCCCAGCGTGAAACGACCATCTCTTCACAATCCCAATTCAATCGCGCATCAGACGGAGCGAAATGAAGAGCGATTCTTTTTGATTACGGGGTTGAATGTTTCAAGCCAACTCGTATCGGCGAAGAGCGAATCGACGTTCATGGCTTGCGCACTGCTTCTTGAAGACGCCAAACCGATCTGAAGTGACGATAGGGCCGTGAAAGATCGTAGGCTCGTAACTCCTTGCCCAGCCCGGACAGTGTTGGTATCCACAACGTCGATGACTCCATTGCGATCGACATCATGAATGCTCGATACTACTCCCGCATTCTGTCCTTGTTTCGCTCGAACCGCATTCGTATCAAAGATGTTGATTACTATCTGTTTGGATGGGAACGGTGACGTCGGGGTTACATCAAAACGCGCATTCCCAAAATAGAATACGTCATCGGCGGCTAGGCCCGTGTTGGAGTCTGCCAAAACGGTGACTCGCAACCAAGCGTTCTGAATCGCTTGATCAGCCAAGACCAGTTTCACGCGATCGGAGCCTGCCGTTCCCCCTGCCGAAAAGGTGGACAACGTTACCGTCGGATTAATCGCAACAAAATTGGGCGTTGCATTCGAGAAGTCGCTCCAAATCGCAAACTGGAAGTTGCTGGCAGCAATCCCGCCTAAGTTTCCAGGCTTGTTGATATCGACAACGATCCCATTCAAGCCTCGCGAGTAGTTCGTATAGTTCGCAGCGGTCGTCGTTGTCTGATTAGGCAATAAGGGCTGCTTGGTCGCGTCGATCGCGTTTATCGGATTGACCGATGGCGAGTTGTTCGCACCGCTCGTGCCGAAGCCAGAGGCATTGTTGTAAAAAACTTGTCGACCGGCCATGGAAGCCTGCGGTACGGCTTGGACCTTCAATCGAGCTTGACCTTGGGCGTACACCCAGAATGGACTGCCGCCGATATTCTCGTTGGCAAGCTGCGTCCAACCCGTTCCGATGTTGACGACGTCTCCGACGTTGCGGCGGACGACCAACGTGTTGGACTCGTCAGAGATGTTTAATACTTCACGTTGATTGAGCGACAGTGTATTGTTGCCAGTCCCAGTGATATCGATGGATTCGATACCGAAGACTCGGTTGTCGCGAAGCGTTGTTAGGTTCAACGATAGCCCAGCGCCGTTCAGCCGAAGCTTGTCACTACCGTTGCCGCCAACGATACGCTTGAAGACTAAATCGCTAATGACGAGATCGTCATCGCCTTGACCACCGATGAGCACATCCGCACCGCCGTTGGCGATAAGCGTGTCATTATTGCGACCGCCAATCATGATGTTAGCCCCCGTCGTTCCCGTCAGCGTCTCTGCCGCCGCCGTACCCAAATGAGTCACGGTCCCCAAGTAGTCAGCACCGAAGATCACGTAGCTCTCCCCAGCTAACGGTTTTAGGTTATCTGAAGCGTCGGCTCGATAAGATCCAAGGATCAGGTCATCGAAGCCATCCCCGTTCACGTCCCCCGCGTTGCTCACCGCGCGGCCATTTCGGTCATCCGTGTCCGCGCCGAGAAATCTGTTCCCAGCTGTACCCAAGGTTGCCAGATCAATGCTCGCTGGTAGCGTTGCACTGCCAAAGATCACGTAGCTCTCGCCAGCGGAGGCCTTCGTGTTGTTACTCGCGTCGGCCAAGGGGGCCCCGATCAGCAAGTCATCGAAACCATCCCCGTTCACATCGCCGGCACCGCTCACCGCGCGGCCATTGCGGTCATCCGGGCCCGAGCCGAAAAGCGTCATCCCCGCCGCCGTTCCTAAATTTGCAAGATCGATCGTGGCTGGAAGCGCATTGCCGCCGAAGATCACGTAGCTCTCCCCAGCATTCAGTCGGCCGTTTCCCGAGGCGTCGGCATAGAAGGCTCCGATGATCAAGTCATCAAAGCCGTCCCCGTTCACATCGCCAGCACCACTCACCGAGTTGCCGCTTCGATCATCGGTTTCGGAACCATAAATCGTAATTCCCTTCGAACCCAGAGTGGCCAAATCGATGATCGCTGGCAAGTTTGGGCCGCCGAAGATCACGTAGCTCTCGCCGGCCGACAACTTCGCGTTGTTCAGTGCATCAGCATCCAACGCTCCAACGAGCAGATCGTCGAAGCCATCCCCATTCACGTCCCCCGCGCCGCTCACCGAGCGGCCGATTTGATCATCCACTTCCGCCCCCAAGATCGTAACCCCGGCTGTGCTCGGGTTAGCCAGATCCATCGTCGCAGGCAGCGTTGCACCACCGAAGATTACATAGCTCTCGCCCGCTGCGGACCTGCCGTTGCCCGTCGCGTCGGCCAGACCCGCCCCCACAATCAAGTCGTCGAAACCATCCCCATTCACGTCCCCGGCACCGCTCACCGAGTAACCGCTGCGATCACCGGCCTCTGCGCCAAAGAGTGTGATCCCGGCCGTCCCCAGATTCAACAAATCGATCGAGGACGGCAACGATGCACCTCCAAAGATTACATAGCTTTCACCCGCATCTGCTCTGCCGGTTCCCAACGAATTGGCAAGCCGTGCCCCGATAAGCACGTCGTCGAAACCATCACCGTTGATGTCCCCTGCGCCACTCACCGAGTATCCACTTCGGTCATTCGCATCCGCGCCAAAGATTGTGATCCCGGCTGGTCCCAAATTCGCTAAGTCGATCGTCGCCGATAGCGTCGGACCGCCGAAGATCACGTAGCTCTCGCCCGCATTCGATTTGGCGTTGTCCATCGCATCGCCCCCAAAGGCTCCAATGATCAGGTCGTCGAAACCATCTCCATTCACATCGCCTGCGCCGCTCACCGAGCGGCCACTGTAGTCGTTATTCCCCTCGGCCCCAAAAACAATTGTCCCTTGGGCACCTGTCAAAGTTGCCAAGTCAATGATGGCCATCAAACGTCGGTCTTCGAGTGGTTCGACAATCAAACGTCGCAAAGATCGCCGACCCGCTTTACCTGGGCGAAGCATGGGAGTCGAATTTCTAAATCGCCGAATGACTGCCTGAATGCTCATGGTGGATCTTGCCTAAATGGAAAGCGTCACGAACGAGACCGAACGGCGTATGCGAATCTTCGTTGTGTCGTGACGACGCATCCTCACAAAAGAAAGAGAATCTCCTTCATGGGTTCGATGCTCTGCTATGAAAAGATTACTTCGAAACAAATAGTGTATTTACAACCAAGCGGGTAGTACGACTCTACCACCCGACAAGGTATCTAAAGCGTCTTCCTGAAACGAGCTATTTCTTCTTCGCCGCCGCCTTGCCAGGAGCCTTCGCATTGGCTTTCGCCGCACCAGCCGCAACTTGTTCACCTGGTTTTGGAAGACTCGTTTTGACCGACTCCCAATTCGGGTTCAAGGTGGCTTCACGAATGATAAAATTTCGGAAGTCAACCGACTCACCGCCGACGGTAAAACCAGGGGCCATTTTCGGTTGCTTGAAAAGATCGCTCGCGCCCCAAGCTTTCAAATCGTCGACCTGACCATACATTTTGTCGCCGACCATCTCGAGTCGAACTTTGTGCCACGTACCGGGCTTCAAATCGACTGCGAAACGCGCGAATACAACAGCCTTGTCTGGACCTTCATGATCATTGTCATCGCGTTGAATGGTAATGGATTTGGGAGAAATGCTGATTCGCGCCATATGGTCTTTGACAGCGTTGATGGAGAGGCTGGTTGTTCTGGCTCCTTCGAACTTGAACGCGTACTCCACCATAAAGTCTTGCAGTTGGTTCGGTAGTCGCGTTACGGCTCCGTGTTTGTCCGCGACCAATTCAGAGCCACGCATCACGCCGTTGACGAGCTCCCATTTGCCTTTAGCTGCTTTCCAAGGTGCAGCCGGGGCCTCGTCGAGTTTACTTTCGTAGACGACTTTGCCAGGAATCGCCAATTGGGCGGTCTCTGCCGCTTGGCCAATCGTAAAGTTGGATGCGAGCAAAACAAAAAGGGCGAAAGCAATTTTCATGGTGGTACTTACCTGGCAGAAATAGGGGGCGGGAGAGCGATTCGTCGAACGATCGAACGGCGCTAGCCGACATTATACTCGCTTGAAGGATGGGCGGGTATTTTGAAATAGGGTGGATAGTCTGATATGCGTGGATCAAACACTCGGAAGCGAAAGAGTGGTTTGTCATCCAAACTTCGAGACGTTGGCCCAATGCCATCTACTTTCACCCTCCCGCGAAGAGCGGGAGGGTCGATGGCGAGGTACGAGCCAGCGGGGAGGGTGAGATTTCGAATGTTTCGTGACCATATTCCCTCCCCTCGTCGTCGTTCCTCCTCCTCGACCCTCC
>JANOAI010000640.1:0-2925 GCA_031411055.1 Pirellulaceae bacterium | reverse complement strand
GGCGCTGTCCAGTTAGCTGTGAAGAAGCACTAGTCCGACTGTCCCAAATTCTTCCGGAAGGCTTAATCGCATTGATAACACGAAGCGCAAGCGAGTGGTTTGGGTATCGAAACCTCAAGAAAACCACTCGCTTGCGCTTCGTGTTAAATGATTTAGGACAGTCGAACTAGTGCCTTGTCCATGTTAGTGTTTGTTTAGACCGCGAAGCAGTTGATTCGCGAAGTTATCGATGACCTGACGCTTGTCGGATGACTGACGATTGTTCTGGTTATTGGATTGACCCGTTTTCTGCTGACTTGATTGATTTTGATTGGATGGTCGGACTTGTTGATTCCCATTCAAATTCTGTCCGCTCGGCTTTTTGATTCCTTCAAGGACGAGCGGCAGTGTAAACACTTGGCCATTTTGGAACGGAATCAATGGGATAGCATTGTTTGGATTGCCGTTCGAACTCTGGGGATTCCCAGATCCATTGGGCTTGTTTGGGTTGGAACCGGAGGCCGAATTGGGGCATGTTGGAGCTGGAGTTGGTGCTTGAGGATTTGTTTGTGGAGCAGGTTGAGGTTGCGGAGCGGGTTTAGGTGATTGAGGTTGAGTAGGACATGTTTGCGGATTCGCCGGAGGAGATGGCAAGGGCTCGGGTTGCCCGAAAGGATTGCCGGATGTTGCATCGCTCGTATTCGTAGACGCGACAAGCTTCTTGGATTCTTCGGGCTTCTTAGGTTCATCCAATTTCGCAACCGCCATTTTAATCGTTTGTTCGCCAACCCGCTTGCTTTGACCGTTGTCGTCGTAGTAGGCTTCGACGGTCAGATCGAATTCTTTGGCTGACTGTTCTTTTTCTGGAGTCCAAGTGAGCTCGCCCGAATTCGGATCGATGGTAACGCCAGCTCGGTCACCGTTTCGTAGCTTGTAGTAGATATTCAACGGTGGAACGTTCGAATCGCGGGCGACGACTTTGAAGTCGACTGGTTCACCGACTTCGGCTTTCAGTTGTTGACTCGATATGAAAGTCGGTGGGTCGATCGTTTCTGCAACCCGAATCTTAAATTTGCGTTCAACGGCTACGCTTCGATTGGCTTCTGGCTCGAGCGCAACTTTGACGACGACATCGACAACGGATCCGCCATCTTTTTCATCCGGCTTCCAAGTAATCTTGCCAGTCTTACTATCGATCTCCATGTCCAAAGGTGCACTTGTAAGTTCGTAGCGAAGTGGGATAGCAGGCATATTTGTATCTTGTGCTTTCAACGCCAATTCAAAAGGGGCATGTTCCTTCGCATCAACAGCTTCTGGTGCTTCGAATACGGGGGCGTCCATGGCTTCCGTTACCGAAACTTTGACGGTCCGCTCTTCTAAGGTCTGAGCTTGACCGTCTTGTTGCACGACAGCCATGACTTGAAACTGATAATCTTTGGGCCCTTGAACTTCGGTAGGTTTCCACGTGATCTTCCCGGTAGCGGAATCGATTACGGCACCCTCGGGTGCATCCGCCAGCAGCTTGAAGCTGAGTTTGTCGGAAGGTAACGTCGAGTCGATCGCTCGGCAGACAAGACTGAAATCTGTTTTCTCGACAATCTTTGCAGGAGCGATCTCGCTCCAAACCGTCGATGGCTTCGATTCGAGCATGGGCGCAATTTTCAATTGGTAACCTGCTGCCGCTCCACCAATCGCGATCGTACCCCCAAAGATCATGGCTGCTCGCAACCATGGTGACATTCCAACCCGAAAGCGGGCTGCATCAGCGAAAGCTTGAATGTTAGGAAACCGCTTATTCGGGTCACTACTGAGGGCTTTGAAAATTGCCTTCGATAACTTCTTCGGGATTCCTGGTTGCTTCACATGTGGAGGAACAATAGCTCCTTGAGGAATAACGCCTGTAAGCATTTCATAGGCCAGGACGGCGAGCGAATACTGATCTGCCCGATGATCCAAAGTCGGACTGGCGGCGAGTTGCTCTGGCGCGATGTAGTAGGGAGTTCCCGACCCGCGTCGACCAGTCGTAAAGACGGCCCCGACCGACTCGCGAGCAATTCCAAAGTCCATAATTTTGATCGATTCATCCAAGCCCGCCCACAGGTTTTCGGGTTTTAAATCGCGATGGATTACCGATTGAGCATGAACGACGGCTAACGCGTCCGAGACTTGGTTAATCACATGAAGTACTTCCGTGGGTCGATACTTTTGGCGTTGATTGATACGACGCTCCATATCGTGACGAAGATTGCATCCATGCAGCAGCTCCATGCTGATCATGACAACCGTCTCGGTTTGATGGAGATCATAAACGCGTGCAATATTGGGGTGCGAAAAACTGCTCGACAATCGCCCTTCTTGGAGGAATCGTTCTTGAAGTCGTGGTATGCACGCCAATTCGGGTAGCAACACCTTCACGGCGACATTCTCATCGCGTGCTTCGTCATAGGCTTCATAAACCGAACTCATCCCCCCTTGGCCGATTTTGCGAAGAACTTCATAGCGATCGATCAATCGAACACCAGTTTGAAAAACTGTGCCAGCACTCACCTCGCTCATGGCGCTGACCATACTGCTTGTCCGTCGTCGGCGTTTGCTGCTGTGAGTCGTTTTCTTTTGCTGAACCACGGATGCTTCATCGACCACGTTTTCGAAGGCGTTTTCCATCACAGGCGTCCCAGTCCCGACGGAAAACTGGGTCATGATCGGCAAATCGTCGATTCTCGAGGCCGACAGAGGACGAGAAACGATCATCGGTTGAGATTCTTGCCATGAACGTGGTTTTTTTGCAGAAGTCATCATCTTTTCCTTGTTTTTATTAGCTTTTTCAAAACACCGAGTCTGTGCCTCAGAGATGAATTGCCGTTCAGGAAGAAACCCGGACAAAGAATTTGAAAGTAAAATACTCGCGGCTAGAGCATTTTCATGAACGACGTAGGCTTGGAAAAC
>JANOAI010000639.1:0-12454 GCA_031411055.1 Pirellulaceae bacterium | reverse complement strand
GGGAGGCGGCTTGGGGGTGGGTGCCAGTAGCGTTCGTAATCGTTGCCCTCCCCTCGCTACGCTCGACCCTCCCGCAAGCGGGAGGGTGAAGATGTGCATAGACCAATTCGCAAACGAATCGGCTAGCGACTCTGACTCAATGATTACAAGGCATATTTTCATCGGCGGCTTGCTTAGGCTTCACTTTCCGTAGGTCTGTTGGACTCGCACGAACAGCCTAAATGGTCTCCAATAGAGGAATTGAGTTGCCTGGATAAGGCGATCTTCTTTCACCCTTAAACCAAGTCTCCCTCCGTGTCCGCATCTTCCTACAACTACGATGTCATCGTAATCGGTGCTGGTCATGCCGGTACCGAAGCCGCTGCAGCGGCTGCGAGGATGGGCGTACGTGTTGCCTTGCTCACCACGAGTCTTGATACGGTTGGCCAGATGAGTTGCAACCCGGCGATTGGCGGCGTCGCGAAAGGGCAATTGGTTCGTGAGATCGACGCCTTGGGTGGCTTGATGGGCTTGGCGATCGACCGTACGGGGATCCAATTCCGCATGCTGAACAACAGCAAAGGTCCGGCCATGCATTCGCCTCGAGCTCAAGCCGACAAAAAGGCTTATCAGTTCGAGATCAAGCGCATGATCGAAGATCAACCGAATATCGACCTGCGACAAGAATCGGTCGACGATCTTATCACCGAACAAGTCGGCAATGAGGTTTTCATTCGCGGTGTAGAAGTCCGTGGCGGCGCACGTTACCTTGCCCCAACCGTCGTTCTGACGACCGGTACCTTTCTGCAAGCCATTATGCACACGGGTGAAGCCAAAACGGCTGGCGGGCGAGCTGGTGAGGGAACGACCAGCGGCATCAGTAACGCTTTGGCTCGGCTCTCGTTTGAAATCGAGCGTTTCAAAACAGGAACGCCGGCGCGTTTGAATGGTCGTACGATCGACTATTCGAAAACCGAAATACAGCCGGGTGACGATCGGCCGTTGCCTTTCTCGTTTATGACCGACGCGATCACGCAGCCTCAAATTCCATGCTGGTTGTCCCATACGACCCCAGCCATGCACGAACTCATCCGAGCCAACTTACATCGCGCGCCCATGTACTCCGGTCAAATTGCATCGACCGGCCCTCGCTATTGCCCATCGATCGAAGACAAAGTCGTTCGCTTTGCCGAGAAATCGACCCATCAAGTCTTTCTCGAACCAGAAGGGCGTAATACGCACGAAGTATACGTCAACGGAATTTCGACTTCCTTGCCGCGTGACGTACAAGACCTCATGATCCATATGATCCCAGGGCTGGAGAAAGCTCAGATCATGCGCTACGGTTACGCTGTCGAATACGATTTCTGTCCACCGGATCAACTTACACCGTCGCTTGAAACGAAACGTGTCCAAGGTCTTTTCTTCGCTGGTCAAATCAACGGGACGACCGGCTATGAAGAGGCCGGTGGACAAGGCCTCATCGCAGGTGCCAATGCAGCCCTCAAAGTACAGCAAAAATCTCCGTGGTCGATCACCCGCGACGCAGCCTATCTTGGCGTTTTAATCGACGACTTGGTTACGCGTGGCGTCGACGAGCCTTATCGGATGTTTACGAGCCGAGCCGAATATCGCCTTTTGTTGCGTCAAGATAACGCCGATCGACGCTTGACCGAAATAGGACGCGATATTGGGCTCGTTGATGACGAACGTTGGAATCGCTACCAAAATCGCCAGGATTGCTTCTCACAAGCGATGCTCGCTTTAAACAAGGTTCGAGTCGGCGATGTGCTCGGGGAAAAGTATTTGCGCAGACCCGAAGTAACTTGGACGCAAATGGCCAGCGAACATCCAACGTTGGCCATTTTTCCAACCAGTGTCGGAATCGAGTTAGAATACGACGTGAAGTATTCGGGCTATGTTGCTCGTCAGCAGACACAGGTCGATCGACAACAGCGAATGGCAGACAAAAAAATCCCCCTCAACTTCGACTACGAGCAGATTGATTCGCTTCGATGTGAAGCCAAGCAAAAATTCGGGCGAATTCGTCCCATTAATCTCGACCAAGCCAGTCGTATCAGCGGCATTACACCGGCCGATATTTCTCTTCTCTTGCTCCATATCGAGCGACCACGAAAAAAGTCATAATCCCTCTCCCTCACAGGTTCGATCATGTTCAATCGCCGTGAATATCTAGCCGCCGCCGCATCAACAGGTGCTCTTCTACTTTCAAATCGATCAGACGCGGCGATCGCGGATCAACCGAAATCGCGAATCCATGTTTTTACGAAGCCGATTCAGGAACTGAGCATCGCCCAAATGGCGTCGGCTTTGGAAACCTGGGGCGCAGGCGGATTAGAAGCTACCGTGCGTAGCAAAGGCTGGATTGATCCGGCGGAAGCAACGTCCAAGCTGCCGGAATTGATGGAGGCTTTGCGCAAAATCAATCGACATGGGATGATTCTTTGTAGCGACATCAATCAAGCGGATCATCAAGATGTCAAGCGTGTCTTGGAACCTGCTTCCAAGCTTGGCATTCGCTATCTGCGCATGGCCTACTACCGATACGATTTGGACAAGAAACTGGTGCCCCAGTTAGACACGTTCGCGAAGCAAGCCGAAGAGCTGGCCGCAGTTTGCAAAGAACTGAACATGACGGCTTTATATCAAAACCATGCAGGGGCAAATTACGTTGGTGCCGCTCTTTGGGACTTGATGCACGTGATCGGTAATATCGATCCCAAACAGATGAGTCTGGCACTTGACATTCGCCACACGACCGTCGAATCGACCGAGGCTTGGAAAGCAGGCTACGCTCGGGTGCGCGACAATATCGGTGCAATTTTCGCCAAAGACGCGATTGTTATGAATGGCAAAGCCGATGATGGTCCGTTGGGAAGAAACGCGAAAGGAAAGCAGCTTTTTGACATGATCGAGAACGATCATGTTGGCCTCCCAGTTTCGATGCACATGGAATACATGGATCACTCGAATCCAACCCTTCTGCCGCAGCGGATGGAAGCAGTCGCCAAAGACGTAAAAACGCTCAAAGGTTGGCTGAAGGAAGCTTAAACAACTTCACCCTCCCGCTTGCGGGAGGGTCAAGCGCAGCGAGGGGCGCTTCAGTCCAGTTGCAACCCTTATTCTGATTTCAGGAATGCACGGCGACATTGACTTGGCCCGGCGTTTGCATTCCAGACTCGTAACGTTCGGCAATGACTGCCGAACTTGTAATTTTGGAGTTTAACCTTATGACTTTTCGCCCTGACAAACTGACTATCAAGGCTCAAGAAGCGGTCGCCGAGGCTCAGGCAAAAGCCCAAGAACTGGGAAATCCGGAGCTCGATTGCCTGCACATCGCGTGGGGCCTCCTATCCGATTCAGAGGGGGTACCGTCTGCTATTCTCAAGAAGATCGGGGCACAGGAGGCCAAGATTCGGAGCACACTTCAGAGCGAATTGGCGCGCCTACCAAAGACATCGGGCGGACGGGCTCCAGGTGTTGGCCCAATGCTTCAAAAAGCTTTCGAATCCGTTGCGTCCATCGCTTCGTCGATGAAAGATGAATTCTACAGCACCGAACATCTTCTCCTCGGAATCTGCTCGACCGATAACAAAGCGGCCTCGCTCTTAAAACTGCTCGGTGTCACGCCAAGCGAGATCATGTCGGCCCTGCAATCGGTTCGTGGAAGTGCTCGTGTTACCGATCAAAGCCCCGAAGGCAAATTTCAGGCGCTCGAAAAGTATGGCATTGATCTGGTCGCTCAAGCATCAAAGAACAAGCTCGATCCGGTCATCGGACGCGATTCAGAGATTCGACGTGTGATTCAAGTTCTCTCGCGCCGAACAAAGAACAATCCGGTTCTCATCGGTGAGCCCGGCGTCGGCAAAACGGCCATCGCCGAAGGCTTGGCCTCCCGAATCTTCCAAGGCGATGTGCCCCAAAGCTTAAAGAATAAACGCGTTATCGCTTTGGACATGGGAGCGCTCGTTGCGGGGGCTAAATTTCGCGGCGAGTTTGAAGAACGCCTCAAAGCTGTCTTGCGTGAAGTGAAGGACTCGGACGGTGAGGTGATCCTCTTTATCGACGAACTGCATACCGTCATCGGCGCTGGCGCGGCCGAAGGAAGCAGTGATGCAGCCAACCTTCTGAAACCCGAACTCGCACGCGGCCAATTGCGTTGTATCGGCGCAACCACCCTCGACGAATATCGAAAACACATCGAAAAAGATGCGGCCCTCGAACGCCGCTTCCAACCAATCTATGTTGGCGAGCCATCCGTCGAAGACACGATCACCATATTGCGAGGTCTCAAATCACGCTACGAATCGCACCATGGAGTCAAGATTCGCGATGCGGCCCTTGTCGCAGCCGCCACCCTGTCGCATCGTTATATTGCCGATCGCTTTCTGCCCGATAAAGCCATTGATTTAATCGACGAAGCGGCATCTCGATTAGCTATGGAACGTGAAAGTGTTCCGACCGAGATCGACGAAATTCAACGCCAATTGCGCCAGCTTGAATTGGCTCAACGTCAACTCAATGAAGAATCCGACGAATCGACGGAGGATACGTTGGAGGATATCAACGAAGAAATGACAAAGCTCCAAAAGGACTTGGCCGAACTTCGCGAACAATGGGAAGCCGAGAAGCTCGGCGTGTCAGGCGTTCAATCGATCCGCCTCGAACTCGAGAAAGCGGAATCGGAATTCGTAAAGCTCGAAGCTTCGATCAAAGATAGTCAAGCCACGGGGCGATCAGTCGCCGAGGGGGATTATCAACGACTGTTCGAACTCGATCAAGCACGCCGCAAACTGAGAGGTCAATTGGATTCTGACGAAGAGAGTGGCAAAGGAAAACCAGAGAAAGAAACCAAGCCGAAGCTCCTGCGAACGGAAGTGACAGCCGATGAAATCGCCATGGTGATCAGCGCCTGGACTGGTGTGCCGGTGACGCGCATGCTGGAAACAGAACGTGCAAAGCTTCTGGTGATGGAAGAACGACTTCACCAACGCGTGATTGGCCAAGACAAAGCCGTGGTCGCAGTGAGCGACGCCGTTCGCCGCAGCCGAAGCGGTCTGCAAGATCAGAATCGCCCCATCGGCTCCTTTTTGTTCCTCGGTCCTACCGGAGTCGGAAAGACAGAGCTTTGCAAAGCGCTCGCCGAAGTTCTCTTCGACGACGATCAAGCCATGGTGCGAGTCGACATGAGCGAGTTCATGGAACGGCATAGCGTCTCACGTCTCATCGGTGCACCTCCAGGATACGTGGGGTATGAAGAAGGTGGCAAACTTACCGAAGCCGTGCGTCGTCGTCCGTACTCGGTGATTCTGCTTGATGAAATGGAAAAAGCCCATCCGGATGTCTTCAATGTACTGCTGCAAGTCCTCGACGATGGTCGACTCACCGACGGTCACGGACGCACGGTCGATTTTACCAACTCCATCATTGTCATGACGAGCAACGTTGGAAGCCAAGCGATCCAACAAATTACAAGTGAAAATGGCTCGGAAGAGGAGATTTATGCTGCCGTACAGACAGCTTTGAAAGCCAAGTTTCTCCCCGAATTTTTAAATCGCGTTGACGACACGATCATGTTTGACCCACTCGGTTGGGAACAGATTCGCAAAATTGTTGGTTTGCAGCTCAAGGAGCTTGAGAAGAAACTCGAGAAGAACAACTTGCATTTGGTCGTAACGGACGCTGCTGCCAAGCAGATCGCCGAAGAGGGTTTCGACGTTCAATACGGCGCCCGACCGCTAAAACGAGTCATTCAGCGCCGATTGCAAAATCCGTTGGCCTCCGAATTACTGAAGCAAAGCGTTCCCGAAGGGAGCACCATTCGGGTCGACTTTGTTCAAGACGGTTTTGTCTTTGAAACGCTGCCGAGCCAAGCTGAGAAACTTGTCGGAACGAACTAATGCAACTGCGGCGAGATTGCTTCGTCACAGCTAATTTTTTGGGTACGACGGACTTCCAGTCCGTCGACACACGATGGCACCGACGGGCTGGAAGTCCGTCGTACAGGTTCAACTCAACCCTCATTTTAAGGTGAAGAAGCACTACATTCCTCCGATCTATATCCACTAATGCCGGCGACGCACTCTTGACCCGAGCAACACATTGGTTGTAACCTCATAGACCTTCAGTTTTTTAGTTCTTCAAGAAAGGCAAAAGTAAAGTGACGATTCTGCGAGTTGGGACGAACGATAAATACGCGACCGGATGGGCTTCGATTTTCAGCAAAGGGTCCAAAGCATCGTCGACAACAACGAAGAAGGCGACAGCCAAGGCAACCGAGTCGAAGCCGGTGAAGAAGGCCGCTGCCAAGAAAAAGGCAGCGAAGGCGCCTGCAAAATCGTCCGCCAAGCCTGCTAAGCTTTCAGCCAAGCCTGCGAAATCATCCGCCAAGCCAGCTAAAACAACTGCCAAGCCAGCCAAGAAAAAGACGGCAAAAAAGAAGTAGCGAACTTTTTCGACCTTTCCACCGAACGCCACGACAAAGTTCATAGTTTTGTAGCTTCCGTCACGGTGCGACAGAGCTAAGGCGGGATGGAGTCATTAAGCTAAGTAATTGCGTCACTCTGAGGCTCTGGTTTTTTCAATGTCGCCCGTCGCTCCGCGGCGGTAGCGTTCACAACGTACCGCCCCTCCGGGCTTAGCTGGGCAGCGCCAGGTTGTGCTGGAGTCCAGGCCTTAGCCGCTTTTCTCGCAACCAAGGTGCTCGGCGCCTAAAGGCTGTACTCCAACAGGGTTGCGATCGATTATCAAGTCCAACGTGGCGCTGTCCAGTTAGGCTCTAGAAAATTCGCGTTCCGATGGCTTTCGCCACCAGCATAGGTTGTTCCGGGCCTTCGGCCCTACGGAAAGTGTGTAACATCAAAACTTACGCCTCGTGTTATACGAGTCGGTACAGTCGAACTAACTATATCTCTTCCCCTTATTCGAGTCGTACTCAATAAACACAGCCTCTTCCTGACGCAAACTCCTGGGGCATGTCAGGATGTTATGTCACGGATTAGGGTATTTCTTTTCAAGGGGGCATCCAGAATAGGGCGATCGCCACTCGAAATTTCCTGTGAAATCGCATTTTCGTGCGAACTCAACATCGAGGTTTACGAAAATATTCTGGATTTATTCTGAGTTCTTTCCATTTGGGAACCAACCAGAATTTTTCTGTTTCCTCGACCAACTTGTTTACCTAGCCGTTCCAGGGAACGATAATCAAGCCCGGGTGGATTGCGTTGGTTAAACCATTTTCTTGCGACTTAAAATGAATCAAAAAGCATGTTTTCGATCTCGCATTCAGAGTTTTATCGAGCCGCTTAGTGGTATCGCGAATCTCCTTCGGGCAGCCATTCTTTGCCAAGCCGTTTGCTTGATCGTCGCTGATCGAGCAAACGCTCAGCCAGCCGCCGACCCATTTGGTGGAAACCCAACCCTCGTCGTCGAAGGGCAACCAACCCCGGACGGGAAAGGAAAACCCGCCAAGCCCGGTACTGAACAAAAAGGAAAACCAACGGCTCCCGGAAAAGAAGGCGAAGCTCCAAAAGAAGGTGAAAAAACTGAGAAGAAGAAAGATGGTCCGGCTGAATCCGTCAAACGAACCTCGGAACCACCAGCCCCCCCTAATAAAAAAGAATTGGATATCAAACCCGACGAACAAGGCCGCGTTCAATTCCAGTTTCGCCATCAAGCATGGCCCGATGTTTTGCGATGGCTTGCCGAAGCCTCTTCGATGTCACTCGACTGGCAAGAACTTCCCGGTGATTACTTAAATCTCGCAACGCAACGCCCTTTTGAGATCGTAGAGACGCGAGATCTGATTAACCGCCATCTGCTAGCTCGTGGTTACACAATGTTGGAAATAGATTCTGTCATCCTGGTAACCAAAACCGAAAACATCAATACCGCTTTGGTTCCGAAAGTCACGATCGAGCAGCTCAAGTCTCTTCCACCCAACCGTTATGTCCGCACCTCGTTCCCCCTGAATACGTTAATTGCCGAAGAAGTCATCGACGAATTTAAGCAATTGATTAGTGTAAATGGCAAGCTCATACCGCTTGCGTCGACCAATCGACTCGAAGCCATGGATGCGGCCGGCAATCTCCAAGAATTACATCGCATTTTAACGGAAGAACAGTCGGATGAAGCACTCCAGGAACTGGCTCGTGAATTTCCGCTCCAACATATCCGGGCCTCGGAAGCCAAAACGATGCTCGAGTTGTTCATAGGTCTCCAGAAATCCTCTTCGGGTTCCGGTGAATCTTCTAGCAGTCGTCAAATGCAAATGATGCAAGAGATGATGCAGCAGCAACAGCAGATGATGCAACAACAGAATCGTGGCGGCGACAAAGGCGCACCCGATAAATCGAAGAAGCGTCCAACAGATACTTTTGTCGTTGCCAACCAACGTCTTAACAGCCTGATCGTTCACGCCCAGCCAGACAAAATGGCGATCGTCGCCTCTTTCATTCGACGTATCGACGTCCCTAACGAAAACGCCGAAACGTTCCAGTCGATGCAAGGACGAATGCAGCTCTATCGGCTCGCATCCATCAGTCCAAAACAATTGGTAGCCTCTTTGCTCGCCATGGACGCACTCGAACCGACGACCACACTCGAAGTCGACGAAGCCAACAACGCGATCATTGCCCACGCCTCCATTGCCGACCAGTTTACCATCCAGAAAGTAATCGAACGTCTGGATGGTTCTGCTCGCAAATTCCAAATGATGCAGCTTCGTCGTCTCAAGGCCGACGAAGTTGCTGGCACGATTAAGTTTCTCATGGGGGCTGAACAAGAAAAGAAAGACGATAGCTCATCGCGCCGCTACTCTTACAGCTACTACGATCCCTACGGTTCGCGAAACGATGACAAGAAAAAATCCGATGACAAATTCCGAGTCGGTGCCAATATTGCCGACAATCAATTGCTCCTTTGGTGCAACGACACGGAAAACAAAGAGGTCTTGAATCTGCTAATGAAACTAGGTGAGTTACCTCCCGCCGGAAGCAAACCCAATCCGTTCCGAACCATCGACGCAACACGAAGTCCAGAAACGCTCGAATATTTGATGAAGCTTCAAGAGAAATGGCGAGCAATTTCCCCCACCCCGTTGAAGCTTCCTGCGCCTCAAGATGTCGCGCCCCCCACCGATTCAAAATCGGAAAACAAACCTGGTGAAGAACCCAAACCCAAAGCCCCGACGGCGATTCGTGATGGCAAGCAATTCGAACGCTTCATCGCCAACGTAAACGTCCCGGACTCCGAAAACGACTCGACAAGTACATCCAACGCAACCGAAGTAGTCAGCGATGCAACATCGTCAGCGCAATCATCCTCCGAGTCTAAACCAAATGCTCTACCTCCCCTCGCCCCGTCTTCGGGGAGAGGGGCCGGGGATGAGGGGCTGACTGCGGACAATACCAAGCCATTCCAACTCGCCATTGATAAAGTGCATGCCCAATCCGCATCGGCACTCGTTCCCGACAAAACCATCCCTTCCACTCCACCAATCGAAGTCCGTTTTGATGCCGATGGAAATTTGTTGCTACTTAGTGAAGATTTGGAGGCCTTGGATCAACTAGAACTATTGATGCTTCGCGATGCACCCCCGAAGCGACCCTACGATGTTTTCCAAGTCAAAAACACGCGTGCGTCTTGGATTTCTCTCCAGCTTGAAGACTATTTTAAAGAAGATAGTAAGCAAAAAAGTGACGCAAGGGTAACCAATTATTTCTTTGATTCAGGACCATCGGAAGCCAAAAAGGAAGACCCGCAACTCGGCTCGCGCCGACAGCTCAAGTTCATCTACGACATTGACACCAATACGATTGTCGTGATCGGTGCCAGTGACTCGCAACGCAAAACCATTGAGGAATTGATCAAGCTCTGGGACACCGAAGACCCCAAGAAAGCCAAAGACGCTCGCTACCAAAAACTCGTCCAAGTACGTTATTCTCGCGCAGAAGCAATCGAACAAGCGATTAAAGATGTTTATCGCGATTTTCTCAGCGAGAACGACAAAACGTTCGACAAAACCAGTGAGAATGGCAAGAAAGGCGAAGAAAAGAGAGACCGTTCCTTATCGACTCGCAAGTTTTCGCTTGGCGTCGACAAAGTTACGAACATCTTGATCGTCTCCGCCGAAGGCGAAGACTTCTTAACCGTCCTTTGCGATTTGATTGAACAACTCGACCAAGCTGCCAGACCATCCGGTTCGCTTGAGATCATCCCTTTCCAAGCTGGGTCGGGTGGAGCCAAATCGGTTGAAAAAGCATTCAAAGCACTTGTCGAAGCCGCCAAACAACAGCCCGCCAACAACAAGCAGCAGCGAGGGCAACAAAACGGCGATAGCAATCAGAATGGCGGCGGTAACGATCAATAGCCGTGTGCTTCGATAACTTCCAACCATAACTGGGAAGTAACGGATAGATCACCGAAGTCGATCGTGTTGCGTTCCAAGTCCGACCGTTTCAATTCGCGTTCCCGCGTGCGGGCCTTGGTTTCCCCATATCTTCACCCTCCCGCTTGGAGGCGTTGGTCTCTAAACATCTTCACCCTCCCGCTTGGAGGCATTGATCTCTAAACTTCTTCACCCTCCCGCTTGCGGGAGGGTCGAGCGCAGCGAGGGGAGGGTGAAGGTTGGAATGGTGAAGACGTGTAGAGACCAATGCGCAAGCGGGAGAAGTTATCTACGCGTTTCGAAAGCCTTAGCGGCTACGGCTCCCCAGAAGCGAGTGTTTCCGAAATTCGCGTGCGATCAGCGAGAAGTGTCTCATTGGGTGGTTCTTCGGTGAGCGGTTTACCAACTTTAATAAATCCCCCCCGACTGTGCTTGCCTTAACTTCGTTACGGTTGCCCGACTTTGCGTATTAGGCATGAATTTCCTAAGCCGCTGAATTTGGCAAGCCTGTTTCGAAAGCTATGGTTGCAATGGGTTCGACTGCGCTCGCAGTCTCGAGTTACCCCGAACAATCGTTACTTTCGCCAACATCGTTAAGTCATGCACGAACCTCGCTCGGATTCAGAAAACTCCACTCCGAGCTCCGATCGTGGATTCGTTCGTCGTCTTGCAGCCATTCCAACGACGTGGTTTCGTCGCTGGTTTTCCGAGTTGAACGCCGAGGCCAACAAACCCAAAGTCCGCAAACTCGACGCGATCCAGTTGGAAGATCGCATTCTTTACAGCGCTTCGCCTCTCCTGAGCATGCTGGATCCAAGCATCGCACCGAGCGAACACGTAGTCGATCCGCAAACCATGGCGGCTCTAGAACATTTTCTCGCCGAACTCTACGTCGCTCCAATCGTCGATAGCACACCAAGCGAACCGGCCAACGGCTCATCGTCGACCGGCGTGTCACAGACGCCAACCACTTCGGAGGAATCGAACCCATCCGAAGCGAGCTCCACTGCAGAGCATTTCCCCTCGATTGCTCTTCCTTCCGACGAAGCCAATGGACGAGGTGAAGGTGGTAAGGGTTCTGACGTCGGCGACTTGTCCTTGATCGTTTCTCATTCAGCAACATCAACAGAAGCCGGTGATTTCCTGGCTCCCCTCGCCCCAACTTCTGGTAGTGAAATCGATTCTTTCGCTCCCCTCGCCCCGTCTTCGGGGAGAGGGGCCGGGGGTGAGGGGCAGATTGTCGGATACGCTTTCAACGACTACGTCCCCTCGTTGCTCAACCCTCAACTCTCAACTCTCAACTTTTCCCGCCACGAACTCATCATCCTTCAAGAAGGCCTCTACGATCTCGACGCGATGATCGCCGATATCACCGGCAACGCCACCGATGAACGTCACTTCGACATCGTCATCCTGAATCGTCTCGAAAATGGCTTCGATCAACTCGACGCTCTGCTTGCCGAGTATCACGATCTCGACGCGATCCACATCGTATCGCACGGCACCGACGGGATGATCCAACTCGGCGGCTCTTGGTTGACCGCCAACAACGTCCAAGATCGCCTCGCTGATCTGCAGCGCTGGGGCATGTCACTTACTGATACAGGCGACATCCTGATCTACGGTTGCGACGTGGCAGCCGGCCCCGAAGGCCAAGCTCTCATCGATACCGTCTCGCGATTAACCGGCGCCGATGTAGCCGCATCGACGGACAAGACTGGTGATCTTTCACGCAATGGCGACTGGGAACTGGAGTACATGGCGACTTCCTCCCCCCTCGCCCATTCTTATTGGAGAGGGGTCGGGGGTGAGGGGCTTTCAGCCATCGAAACCCACCTCGCTATTGGCGTGGAAATCCAACAATCCTACGGTGGACTCCTAGCCACCTACACCGTCACCAACACCAACGACAGCGGCGCCGGCTCGTTCCGTCAAGCCATCCTCGATGCTAACGCCAACGCGGGAGCTGATACAATTGTCTTCAACATCTCAGGAGGAGGCACTCAAGTCATCAGTCTTTCTTCGTTGCTGCCAACGATCTCCGAAGCGGTCACGATCAACGGAACA
>JANOAI010000638.1:0-10703 GCA_031411055.1 Pirellulaceae bacterium | reverse complement strand
CGAATTTGGATGCCCCCACTAAGGCGTCGCGACGTTGATCCATGGGCACTGTTCCGGCGTGACCAGCCAATCCATAAAAGGTCAATATCAACCGGCTTTGCCCCACAATTCCATCCACAATGCCGACGGGAATGCCAAGTTTTTCCAGGACGGGCCCCTGCTCGATATGCGTCTCGAGATAACCCATCACTTCGTCTTGGGAATATTGAGCTTCGGAAATTTTGTTCACGTCGAGTCCAAAATCGTGGATGGCCTGACGAAGCGAGACTCCGTTTCCGTCCGTCCGTTCGAGGTTGCTCAAATCAAACGAACCCGCAACAGCGCGACTTCCGATAAATGGCATAGAAAAACGAACCCCTTCTTCTTCGCTAAATCCAATGACGTCGATGTCAAAAGGAAGTGCCTCGTCTTTTAATTCCTCGACAACGGCAAGCGAGACAATCACGCCAAGAATCCCATCGTATTTGCCAGCGTTCGGAACGGTGTCAAGATGCGAGCCAAGCAACAGCACGCGTCGTTCACCGGCGACATCGGATTTCCGGTTGCCAATAATATTCCCCACTGCATCCACATGCACCGACAGTCCTACCTCTGCCATCCAGGACTCGACAGCTTGGTGAACGTCATGTACCGGCGGAGTCAAGAAACGACGAGTAATTCCCAACGCATCTTCCGAATAGCTGGCGAGGATATCACATCGTCGCATCACCTTTTCGGAAATTTGTGTCATGTGGTAAGTCGTTGAAAGGTGAGTTATGATCGGTACGGTCAAGATCTCGGACTATACCATTCTAACAAGACGATTTTCCAACGTGCGTCAGCAGATCCATTTTTGCTTGAACGGTCATCGCCATACGATAGACGATGAGCGAGTCTTTCTATCGTTGGCGGAGTATCTTCGCGAACGATGCCACCTAGTGGGAACGAAGATTGTTTGCAATGAAGGCGATTGTGGCGCTTGTTCGGTTCTCATTGGCCGATGGGACCGACATTCGGAACGGTATAATTACCAGACGCTCGATTCGTGTATTGTGTATCTGTTTCAGCTCGACGGCTCGCATGTCGTCACCGTGGAAGGGCTCGGCGACACCCACTTTTTGACTCCTATTCAGCAAGCCATGGTTCGATGCCACGGAAGCCAATGTGGATTCTGCACGCCGGGTTTTGTGATGGCGATGCATGGCATGGTCGAGACGGAAATCGCCGCCAACCAAGAAAATCTAAGCTACGAGTTATCGGGAAACCTTTGTCGGTGCACCGGTTACGCTTCGATCGTCGAAGCGGGATTACAAATGAATCCCGAAAACTGTGCTCGGATGAATACGCGTTATTGCCCCGATGAAATTTATTCACAGCTCGGCAATTTTGAAGCAGACTCGATCGAAATCAAAACGTCGGGTGGGACTGTCTTTATTCCAAAGTCCTTGCCCGAAGCGGTTTCGTTCAGGAACTCGCACCCGGCAGCGACGATTGTGTGCGGTGCCACCGACTATGGTGTTCTTCGCAACCATGACAAAATAGTAGCCACCGATACCCTGTGCTTAGTCAACGTGGAGGGCTTTCAATCGATCTCCTTTGAAGATGGGGACCTCAAGGTGGGTGGCGGTGCGACCTGTTATCAAATCGAACAAGCGGTTCGCGAGCCGATCCCGGAGTACTATGCGATTTTAACTCGGTTTGGCAGTCCGCAGATTCGCAAGGCGGGGACGATCGGAGGGAATCTCGCCAGTGGTTCTCCGATTGCTGACGCTGTTCCATTTCATTTAGCCATGGAATCTCAAGTCGAACTCGTCGGCCCTGACGGCATCCGCACCCTTCCGCTTGAAGATTTCTATCAAGGTTATCGAAAGACGGCCCTGCAGAATAATGAGCTTATTGCAAAGATTCATACGCCGCTTCTCAAGGACGACGAACGATTGAAGCTAATCAAGATTTCAAAGCGTCGTGACATGGATATTAGCACGGCGACTTTTGCATTGTGGCTAAAGCTTGACGGCAAGACGATCGTGCGTGCACGCAGTTTTATGGGGGGCGTTGGCCCGACCGTTCTCCGAATGAGAGAATCGGAATTGCAGCTCGTCGGTTCCCCCTTTTCGAAAGAGTCTTTTCAGCGAGCCGGTAAAGTGGCTCGTACAGCAATACAACCCTGGTCGGATGTTCGGGGCGATGCCAGCTACCGTCTGCAACTGGCCGAAAACTTTTTCCTAAAGAGCTTTCATGAGTGGGAGGTCCATCATGGCTAGTTCCGGAAAATCGTTGCCCCACGAGTCGGCAATCGGTCATGTCACCGGCACGGCTGCGTACATTGATGACCTCCCGACAACCTATGGCGAACTGTATGTAGACTATGCCGGCGCCCCAATCGCATGCGGAAAGATTGCCCGCATCGACTTGTCTATGGCCAGTCGAATTGCAGGTGTCGTCGCGATGTTCACCTTCGAGGATCTACCAGGGCACAACGTCTTTGGACCCATCTTTCGTGACGAACCGTTCCTGGTTGAAGACACCATTAGCTATCTCGACCAACCGGTTGTAGTGGTCGCCGCCACTTCGCGTGAGGCGGCCAAACAAGCCGCTAAAGCGATCAAGATCGAATGGGTGGCTACGACTCCGATCCTGACGATCGATCAGGCAATCGCTGCCAATTCATGGTTAGGACCGCAACGGAAAATCGAACGAGGCGATGTCGATCGCATCCTCAAGAATTCGCGGTTGACGGTCGATGGAATCTTCGAAAGCAACGGGCAAGAGCAATTGTATTTCGAATCACAAGCTTGTCTTGCATATTCAGGTGAGAACCAGGCGATCAAGGTCATATGTTCGACTCAGAATCCGACCGAGACTCAGATGGTTGTCGCTGAAGCCCTGGGTCTTCAGCTTCATCAGGTCGTCTGTGAATGTCGTCGCATGGGGGGCGGATTTGGTGGTAAGGAAACGCAATCTGCGATTCCGGCAGCCATGGCGGCGCTCGTATCGTTTCATACAGGTCGTTCCGCGCGCATCGTCTATCGAAAAGACCAAGACATGTTGGTCACCGGAAAACGGCACCCGTACAAAACTTGGTATCGAGCAGCGTTCGAGGAAGATGGACGGCTCTCGGCAGTCGAATTCAAGTTTTATAGTAACGGAGGCGCGTTTGCGGATCTGTCGACTTCCATTCTCGAGCGGACCATGCTTCACGCTGACAACGCTTACTTCATCCCGAACATTCGAATTATCGCCCAAGCCTGTCGGACGAATCTTCCACCCAATACCGCCTTTCGAGGTTTTGGCGGCCCGCAAGGGGTAGCGGCGATTGAGAATCTCATTCAAGAAATCGCGATCCGTACCCAATGTGATGCGTTTGACGTACGGCGTCGCAATCTTTATCGAGATGGAGACTCGAATCGAAATACCACTCCGTACGGTCAAGTTGTTCAAGACCATGTTTTAGAAGAGACCCTTTCACAGATTGAAGTTTCCTCGGAATACCAAACGCGATTGGAGTCCGTGCGCGACGCAAATCGCAACCCATCGCTTCGCTTGAAAGGACTGGCGATGTGCCCAATCAAATTTGGGATCTCGTTTACAACGAAGTTTCTCAATCAGGGAAACGCCTTAGTGAACGTTTATACGGACGGTTCCATCCAAGTCTCGACAGGGGGCACCGAAATGGGACAAGGCTTGAATACGAAGCTTCGGCAGATTGTTGCCGACGAGTTTGGAGTACCCGTTCGTTCGGTATCCGTCATGACCACATCCACCGAAAAAAACCACAACACCTCGCCTACGGCTGCCAGTGCAGGAACGGATTTAAACGGACAAGCCGCCTTGGATGCCTGCCAACAAATCCGCCGTCGGATGGCTGATTTTGCGTCTCAGCGATTATCGAACCTTGAAGATGTATTGCCTCCTTCGCCCGAAAACATCCGCTTCGAAGATGGATTCGTTTTCGATGTTCGCACGCCGAGCAATCGCATCGGCTTCTCGAGTTTTTGTGACGAAGCTCGACGTGAGCGTATCGATCTTGGTGCCCGTGGCTTTTATGCCACTCCGGGCGTTGAGTTCAATCGCGAAACTGGGCGTGGTACTCCTTTTTACTACTTCACGACCGGTGCCGCGGTTGCCGAAGTCACGGTCGATCGTTGGACTGGGGAATACACGATTGATCGCGTCGACATCCTGATGGACTTGGGCAAGATGATTAACCCTGGTGTGGATCTTGGTCAAGTTGTTGGCGGTTTCATCCAAGGTGTCGGATGGTGTACGACGGAGGAGCTCAAGTACGATCCGCAGGGAAGGTTGCTCTCGATTAGCCCAACAACCTATAAGATTCCGAATGTGACCGATATTCCCCCGATATTGAAGGTGGATACGATCGATAACCCCAAGCATGTTGTAAATGTATTTCGAAGCAAGGCTGTCGGCGAACCACCCTTGATGCTTGGCATTTCCGTTTGGCTGGCAATCAAGAACGCCTTGTCTCATTTGAGACCTGGCACGATTCCAAAGCTATCCATTCCGGCCACCAGCGAAGCCGTGCTCCGTTCCATCACGGTCATGCTTGAAAACCCCTCGGAAGCCAAATAGCGTTCAACCGTATGGATCCAAGCCGCGAGTTTCTCGATCGATTCCTTCATCGTACCGATCGTGGACTGCCCTTCGTTGTTGTCACCATCGTCGACGCGCAAGGGTCCGTACCGCAAGACGTTGGCGGTAAGATGATCGTAACCGAGACGGGGCTCGACTTTGGAACAATCGGTGGTGGTAAAGTGGAAGCGAAAGCCATCGATCAGGCTTTGCAGATATTAAGCTCCGGAGCACAGCATGATTTCGCTGACTGGAATCTCAAATCGGACGTTGGGATGACATGCGGCGGACGCGTTAAACTTTTTTTCGAGCGATTCAATATTTCGACCTGGTCGATCAATATTTTTGGAGCTGGCCACGTCACCCAAGCTTTGGTTCGGCTACTCTTTACCCTTCCGTGCAAAATAACGTGCATCGATCCGCGTGACGATTGGTTAGCCAAGCTACCGGCCGGAGTCGAATCCATACGTTTAGTGCATCCCAAGGATTATGTGAACCAAATGTCGGCAGATACATTTGTTCTTTGCATGACGCGTGGACACACCAGCGACTTCCCCGTGCTTCAGGAAATTTACTCGCAGCAACATCCCTTTCGCTTTGTCGGGGTCATCGGCAGCCGGGCAAAAGCCGCCGTGCTTCGCAAGGAATTGCTCGCCGCAGGAATCGAGGAAGCTAAAATTCAATTCCAATGTCCCGTCGGCCTTCCCATCGGCAGTAACCATCCCGGAGAAATCGCCGTCAGCATTGCTGCTCAACTCTTACAAGTGCGCGACCAACCAAAGTAGTGGCAGCTTATTTCAACCAAATCAAGACAGCGATACCGGCGATGATTCGATAAATCGCGAAGGGTAAAAATCCTTGTCGACGAACCCAATGCATAAACCAAGCAATCACACCAAGCGCGACGACGAAACTGATGATGAATCCGATTGCAAGAACAACTCCATCATGAAATGAAAACGGAACTGACGATTTCATTAAAAACTTTAGTAGTTTGAAGCCGGTTGCGGCAAACATCACCGGTATAGAGAGAAAGAAACTGAATTCCAATGCGGCCGAACGCGATAGTCCAACCATTTGTCCACCGGCAATGGTCGCCATACTGCGACTGGTTCCCGGAAAAGCCGCCGCGAAAATCTGAGTGAAGCCAATGAATAGCGATTGCTTCAGCGAAATATCATCCATGACTAGTGTCCTGGATTTTGAACTGAAAATCCAATCAATCAACCACATGGCAATTCCACCCACGATGAGTGCCCAAGCCATGACCGGGATTTTTTCAAGTTGCTCGCCAATCTTATCGTCGATCAAGTAACACGGAATCGCGGTGACCACGAAAGCGATGAGCACCAATACCAGCGGATGCTGCCACAACGGCTTCGCTGGTTGGACATCGCTTTTCGATGAAGATAGCTGCCGAAAGAAGTCAGCCAGAAATCCCCAAAGTCGCTGTCGAAAATAGACGAGTACCGACAGGATGGCTCCGAGCTGAATCACGATCGCGAACATCTTCCAATATTCGCTGTCGGTTGGAATATCCAAGAGCTTCTGCGCGAAGCGAATATGGGCAGTTGAACTAACCGGCAAGAACTCAGTAAGGCCTTCCACCACGCCAAGGACGATGGCCGCTAGATAATCATTCATTCGTAATCCACAAATCTCGTAAATCTAAACAACACAGCTCGATCGTCCCGTCGGATGAACGGCACTGCAAAATGTACCAAAACGAATTTATTTGAGTCTGAGGCACTCGCCGAATTATTTGATAACGAAATGGGCTATCGCCTTTGGAAATGCGCAACTTCAAATCGAGCGTCTCAGGCTCGAGTGACAAAGCATTGAACTCGCGACGAAAGTTATGAGACTTTCGATTTGCGATGCGAAATCCATCGCAACCCTGCCGCCTGTTGAAAAATCCCGAACTATTCAAAAACGGCCTCGTTTTTCGTTCCACGTCGTGTAAAAATGCCGTTCGCTTCTCCAATTTATCCGACGCGTCGAGATCAGCTTTACCCTCCAATAACTCGGCACAACTTTACAATTTACAAGGCAAAGGCTCCTTACCCGTGAAATTCCGACAGATCGATGGCATTTTAGAGCTCATTCCTGGTGAACGGATTGTTGCGACCAGGACACTGCATGCGGATGAAGACTACCTACGCGATCATTTCCCCCTCTTTCCCGTGATGCCAGGGGTGCTCATGCTTGAGGCTTTGTATCAGGCTTCGTGCTTTCTGATTCGGGCAACCGATAAATTTGAATGCATCATGTTGCCAATGCTCGAAGTTCGGAACGTCAAGTTTGCCGATTTCGTTGAACCGGGCGATACCATCGAAATTCGGGCCGAGATAGTAAAAAATGAAGGCGATCGGGTCACGATTAAGGCAAGCGGTACCAAGGGCGACTCGACTACCGTTTCCGCACGCTTGATTATTGGAAAGACCCGGCTGGGTGCTGATCGCCCGGATCTGGCTCCTCTCGACCGATTTATTGCAACTTATCCGAAGAAAGACCTAGAAAAGCTCCTTTCCGCAGGAAAATGCACCTTCACCGGGTTCTAGTTGTGGCTTGCCGACAGGGTGGTCTCTCGGTTATGCTACGGGGCTTCCGTTTAATTGAAACGGTAGTGAATCGTTTCTAATTTGATAGGCAATTGAGGAGAAGGACGTGGGAGTTAAGAAAACTGGACGAGGTCGCCGCAAAATTGGTCGCAAGAAGCGACGCATGCGAGCTCGAATTCGTCATCGCAAGAAGTAATAGCTCCTAGATCATGCTAGCCGCAGAGGTGCCAGAATCTGACGAAAAGAAACAGATTGCCTGGTACCGTTGTCCTGATCGGCTTGACAACTCCGTCTTCCGCCAATTCGACCACGGTTCGGGTTGGTTGGTTTGGGGCTGGAGACCTTCTAAGCAACTCCATGGTTTTGAGAGTTCATCTGAACGAACCTGGGTTAGGGCTGAGATAGAACTGGGAGAAGAATCGGCAGAGGTTTGGGTTCGTACTTCGACTGAGCCGAACGACTACGAAATCTCAATTCGATTGCAAAATCTCTACCCGCTTGATCTGCTTATAGACGATTGGGGAGCACCGCCATCAGAAGTCGTCATCGACTGGACACAACAGCTGGGCCGTGACTCCGTTGCGGATTCCGATCTACCAGAGTCGGACTTAGGTCTCGATATTCCCCTCAGCCATCTTCTTTCGCTTCCCGATGGACGCCTCATCACGATTAGGTTCATTGAAGAACGCCTTCAGCGCAGCTCGGTTTTCCATGACTCAGCCCCGCCTCCAATTCTTCTATCCCGTCGATGGTCCGACGAATCAGAAGTTCAACCCTTTATAAAAAACGTAAACTGTTTTGCCGATATCGCGAGACGAAGGAATACCTCGGCGACTTCTATTAAACTCGGAACTACCAAAACAGATCCGTTCAAACCGACGAGCGACGTCGAACCAGCTAGCGATTCCAAGATAGTTGCTCAAAATGCAATCGAGATAGCCCCGGTTTCCAATGGACCGCTGGCGTCGACCACTCCGAAGCCTCATCGTCAAATCAAGGGATCCAAGAATCGACTCCTTGTCATCGGATGCGCGGCAGGATTGTTGATCGCAGCGTCAACGGTTGTACTGCTACCATCTTTAATGCAATCAACCGTGAGCGACGATCCGACGATTTCAACGGCGGTCAAGAAACGCGAAGCCTCCATGAATGCATTCGATGCTTCCGCCGCTAACTCAGCTCCCAATTCGGCGATGCCGTCCGAAGCAATAGACGCGACTCCGAACTCTCAGAAAACCGGTACTGATGATTTAAGTCCGGAGAATGCTATGCTTACCTTGAGTAACGTCGGCGATTCATTAGCTCAGTTATCGGAGCAAGCCGATACTTCCCTTCAGTCGCTGATGGCGAGTTTTGGAAGCAACACGTCCAGCGACAACGCAGACGCAACGCTTCTGAATTCCGTTCAAGAGATGTTCGCCAAACGCGATAGTCAAAAAGTCATTGAGGAAACGTTTCAGGCTCCAGACGTCGGATTGACTGCGGGTCAAACACAAGCCGCAGCCTCTCCGTTCGCGGAATCACTTGCCGACAATGACACTATGTCCACCACGGACGAATCCAGTCACGTGGCCGAATCGGTACCTGCGATAGCGAGCGACACGAAATCGCTTCCTGAGGTTGGATCATTCCACGCCGAGCAGCCGATCAGCAATTCGTTCAACAAAACGTCGATCCGGATACCATTCCGTCCTCAAGAGAAGAGCTCGATTTGCCGAGTCCAACTGGACGTACCGAAGAACGTTCTTTACAAGCCCGAGAATCCGTACGTGTTATCGGGTCGACAAGACGTTTCCTGGACGGTAGCACTCGAAGATGACTCGGTCAGTTTGAAGGTCTATCTGCGATCGAAACCTGCCAGGGCATGGTACATCGCAACGGCCGTGCGCGTGAAGCTTTCGACGGAAGTCGAGTTCCCACTTGGTCCAACAGATGCCATCAACGTCTGCGCTCGCTTGCAAAACTACTTGGCCTCGCTCGATAAACAGCGATCCATGTTGGAGGCAATGAAAAGCAATTCAAAAGTTCGCAGTAACGCAACGGACGCTTTGAAAGTCGTCGACAAAGAAATCAAACAAACCGACAAAAATCTCAAAACCTGGAGAGAAATCCAAGAGTTGGCTACGATTTTCTACCATTCAAACGCGATCAAACTTGATTTCGCTTCATCCGAAGACAGGCTTCCACCTTTAGCTACGGTCAAGGAAACCGGAGCCAAAGAGTAAATCATGCGTCCGGTCCACAGCTCTCAAGGCAGGTTTCTTGCATAGGCAATCCGGCCGTGAGTCCTAAAGTCGTGGGGAAATACTTGTCAACGACTTCATGAAAATCTTTCGGGGTTATGACTTTATCGATGTAGGTTCGGAAATGTCGCGCACCGGGTTTCGACTGAGCATAGGAACAGGCGTATTTACGCATGAGCAACGTCCCCTTCTCGTAACCAAATCGATCGAGCACCATTTGATAGTGCCGTAGCATGCATTGTCGCTGTTCCTCCAATGTCGGCTCCGGCGGCACTGGTTCGCCCTTGAGTGCTGCAGCGGCTTGTGCGAACAGCCAAGGCCGACCAAGCGAGGCACGCGCGATCATGATGCCATCGACGTGGTAATGAGTGAAGGCATGGACGACTTGCTCGGCTGTCTTCAGATCGCCGTTGCCGATAAGCGGAATCTTTTCGAGATGTTGTTTGATCTCGGAGATGCGATTCCAATCCGCCGAGCCGCGGAAATAGTCTTCGGCGGTGCGACCGTGTACCGTCAACGCCGAAGCCCCGGCTCGCTCGACGGTTTTCGCCACCTCGATGTGATTCATCCCATCACGAGTGCAACCTAAGCGAATCTTGGCTGTCACGGGCGTCGGAGAACAGGCTTCCACTAAACGCGAGATGATCGCGTACATTCGTTCGGGATAGCGAAGCAAGTAAGAGCCGCTATGGGCCTTTTCTGTAACTTGCTTCACGGGACAACCAAAGTTGATATCGACGACGCTTACTCGATACTCTTCGACCAATCGACGGCCAACTTTCGCCATCGTCTCGGGTTCGTTGTCCCAGATTTGAACCGCTAGTGGTCGGGCTTCGTCACGAACTCCCCAAAGTCGGTCGGGATGCTCGCATTCATGTTCGTCGAGCCATACGAACCCACGAGCATTGATCATTTCTGTGGCTTGAAGACCGACTCCACCGTAGCTGCGCACGATTTCGCGAAAGGCGTAATTGGTATACCCAGCCATCGGCGCTTGAAAAATCGGCGGATCAATTACCAAATCGCCAATCTTTAGCGGCCGAATATCACGCAAGGCCCGGATGGGATGCGGTCCGTCAGAATGAGTAATGTTTTGCACCGGGTGAATCAAATGGTCAAATAGGTGAGAAATGAATCAATCGATTCTAGCGAGAACCATCGTTTTTGCGTATTCGGAATTCCGTTCGGCACGGGGTTCCGGTGGCTTTCGCCCAATGCCATCTACTTTCCTAACTTCACCCTCCCGTTTGGGAGGGTCGAGGAGGAGGAACGACGACGAGGGGAGGGAATATGGTCACGAAACATTCGAAATCTCACCCTCCCCGCTGGC
>JANOAI010000637.1:0-13139 GCA_031411055.1 Pirellulaceae bacterium | reverse complement strand
TTTGTATCGATTGGGGCGATTCGATGACGCCTTGGCAGCACTTAATCGGTCGATCGAAATAGCCAAAGAAACCCGGGAAGCCAAAGCAGCCACATCCAAGCCAGCCGACAACATTGTTAAGGCCGCTACGCCGATTTCCATGCCTTACGAAAGACCTTCATTACCAACCTGTCGAAATCGGGCGTCTCACCAAAAATGGCACAAAGTCTCGCTCGTCATTCCGACATCAATCTCACGATGAACGTCTACACTGACGTTGTCTTGGAGGACCAAGCTGTCGCAGTTGAATTGCTTCCTGAGCTGCCGACTCTTCCTACAACTCTTGCACCTATCAAAGCTATAAGCACCTTTCAGCACCTTGCCAAAGCAACGGCGACAGCCACTTGCAAACCCAGGACTTCATAGTGTTCGTGACAATGTACAAGGCAATAGTTCGCGCACTATAACCCGCAACGCTTGAATCATCGTCAAACGCAAATGCCTTGCATGGCACGATAAACCGCAGGCGTGATTTTGATACCTTGAATCTCTAATCGGCAAACGCCAGTCCTTACGGGATCGGTTAGTGAGAAACAGGGTCGAGTAATCTATAATCGTACTCCAACGCGGCGATTTTTGTTCGGATCGATTATGAAAGCATCAAGCCAACTTGTGTCCGCATATGCCGAATCGAAACTCGCTGATGCGAAGCTCATCTGCAAATTCGATGGAGCCGTGAATGAACGAAGACTCGATACTCCCTGCCCAGTTCGGACGGCGTTGGTATCAAAAGCATTCACGACTCCGCTGCGATCGACGTCAGAAATATTCGATACGACCCCCGGATTCTGACCTTGTCGAGCCCGAATCGTGTTTACATCGAACGCGTTGATCGTAACCTGCGATCCGGGGAATGGATTTGTGGGTGTTACATCAAAACGCGCATTTCCAAAATAGAAGACGTCGCTGCTTGCTAAACCCGTATTCGTGTCGGCTAAGACGGTGACCCGCAGCCAAGCATTCTCGATCGCTCGGTCGGCGAAGACAAGTTTCACACGATCTGAACCAGTCGTTCCCCCTGAAGGAAAAGCGGAGACTGTTACCATTGGATTAATCGTAACGAAGTTCGGCGTTCCATTCGCGAAGCTATTCCATATCGCGAACTGGAAGCTGGCGGAGCTGATACCGCTCAGGTTTCCCGGATTCATAAGATCGATAACTATCCCATTGAGACCACGCGAGTAATTCGTGTAGTTGGCCGTGGTAGTGGCCTGAATACCGGGTAACAATGCTTGCTTAGTTGGGTCAATGGCATTGATCGGATTGACGTTCGGCGAGTTATTCACGCCACTCGTTCCGAAACCCAAAGCATTGTTATAGAACACCTGGCGATTGATGACCGTGGCTCCAATGTTCGGAATCGCGTCGATCGTGACCGGGAAGACTTGGTCGAGCATCATTCCGGCCGCATCCGTCGATCGGATCTTCATCACCCGTCTTTCTCCAACGGTGAGTCCACTCGTATTCACGACCATCAGCTGCGTAGTGCCACCGGAATTGACAAGGGCGAACTTGCCACTCACCCCTCCACTGCCGTCATCCATGAGCACATAGTTGTGTGAATCGACGTCATCGACATCGATGGTGGTCAACGTCCCAATCGTCGCAACCGAAGTGACCTTGTCGCCACTCAGCCTGACACCTCTCGGTGCATCGTTACGACCTTGGATCGTAACGGTCATCGTGGCCGTCGAGGTCGCGCCGCTTGCGTCGGTGGTCGTATATGTAAACGTATCGGTAGCCGTCGCCGATGCGATTAAGTGATCATAGATGGTGTTCGGATCGTAGTCGTACGAACCATCCGCTTGAACCGTCAGCCAAGCTCCTGATGGCAAAGTAAATTGCGTCCCGATATTGGCCGCGTTTCCGTTGACTGCGATCACGGAACGCACGTCATTCGAATCGACATCGCGATCATTCGCAAGCAAACCCGCCGCACTAAAATGCTTGAACGCGTCGACAGCTGTCAAAGCCGTGTTGTAAAGGGCCACTTCGTCGATTACACCCACGAAACCAAATCCGTTGGCGGGGGACGCTGCTCCATCATGGAATCGAGTCGTTCGAGCTCCGCCGATTGCGACTTCCGATAACGGATGGGCACTAATTCCACCAGCACCATCGAAACTCGTTGTCTTCGCCGGAAACTGGATTCCATTCACATACAGCTTCATGCTGCCGGTACTAAAGACGGCAACGACATGGTAAGCCGTGTTGCCCAGGATTGCAGTAGGACCAGACACCGGCGTTCTCACGATCGGGCCAAAGGTACTGTTGTCCCAAGTGCCAAAATAGAGTTGTCCAGCATCGATATACAGATTCAATCCGTTTACCGCATCGCCTTGTTCATAGAGAACTTGGCGGCGTGAAACATCGGGGGTGCTAAACCAAAGTTCGATCGACTTCGCGGCCGATTCGCCGGCATAGTTATCGATCAGTACCGAGCTTGGAACCAAAATATATTGCGAACCATCGAAGCGAACGGCGGTATCTGGCACATTGGGAACTAAGCCAGGCTGAGCCAATTGAATTGGAACGACACTCGGTGAAAAAGTCATGAACGTTGCATCGGGCGTCACGGGCGCCTTCAAATTGGCAGCGACCGATCCGGCAGCTTCGCTCAGCCGCCAGTATGCAACAGGTGCCGATAGCAACACCGCATCGTCATAAGTTCCTGCGGCGACGCTGAGCACCGAACCGGCAGTTACCGAGCCCGTGTCGCCCATGGCTATCGGAGCATCGTTCACGCCGTTGATCGTAATTGACAGCGAGGAAGCAACCGAACCGTTGCCATCGCTTAGCGAATACGCAAAGCTTTCGATGAGAGTTTGACCGACCGCCAATTGCTGCACGGCTGGCTTGGTGTTGTCGAGCGTGTAGGTGTAGCTGCCATTCGGATTCCAAACCAGCGAGCCGTACAGCCCAGTGGTCGTTGTTGCTGTGAGACCGTTGACGGAGACGATATTGAGATTCGTTCCCGTATCGACATCCGAGTCATTCGACCTCAAGTTCCCAATCACCGTAGCTGGTGTTGCATCTTCGGAGATCGAGTTAACGTCGACGACCGCGATTGGCAAATCATTCAGGCCGCTGACGGCGATGGTTACGGTAGCCGTGCTAACACCACCTCCATTGTCCGAAACAACATATGTAAACGTATCGGTCATCGATTGACCGAGCGGTATCGATCGGAGCGACGCCAGAGTGTTCGGGTCGTACGAGATTGTCGAGTCCGAATTGAGCGTGACGGTTACACCCAAGCTCGAGAGCAGACTGACCGAAACGATCGATAACACATCATCGGGTCCGACATCGGTATCGTTGATCAAGAGCTGCGAGTTGGCGATGACTTTCAGCTGTCTCTCGGTCGTCGAAAGGCCAGCCCCCGAATCGTTGCCTGCAACAGGTGCCGTGTTACCGATGGCAATATTCACCGTCTTGGATCGCGTTGCACCACCGTTGTCGGTGGTTGTAATGATGCCGGTGTAGTTTCCGTTCTGTCGAAACTTCTTGGTCACGGTGATCGCGCCGTTGTCGACACTGCCAGTCGAGGTTACGCTGCCGTCGCTCCACTGAATGACGTAAGTATTGGTGTCGTTGACTCCCGGATCGTTCACGGCTGCCGTAATGCTAACGGGGACATTTTCGGTACCGGACACATCATCGGCGATGATGTCCGGTGCCGCGTTGATAACCGTGACCAGATTGTTCGGTGCCGTTCGCACGAACACGACCGTCGCGAACGAACTCGTTGGGCTGGTGATCGTATCGGTAATCGTTGCCGAAATCGTATACAAACCGTTGTCTCTTACTAGAATTCGCAATTCTTGCGGATCGCTCGATGGCACCAAAGTGTAAGACGAAGGCGTGATCGTCCAGGCAACGACTCGCGAGCCGAGTTCGTGAACGGCTGGCAAATTGGCAAGGCTGAACGTGAGTAGATCTCCTTCGACGGCAGATTGGCTGGCCGTTGTGATCGTTGGAACGCTGGCTGGCGTTACCACGATGTTCGACGTCACCGTATTGCTGAGCGTTGCTGCCACGCCACCTGCAAATATGTCGCTTACGATTAATTCAGCCGAATAAGTTCCAGCCGTGATTGGAACGAAATTCACATTGGCTGCATTCCCTGTAGCTACCGTCGTCGTCCCGAGTTTGATCGTCCACTGATAAGTCCGCGTTGCGGTTTGCGGTGTCCCTTGCATACCACCGGCTGGAGCGAGCGAACTCGAGTTTCTCGACCCAAGCGTGACCACCGTTCCGGCTTCAGCGGAAGTCGGCAGGTTCACGACAGCGATCGGGTTGACGTTGATTGTTTGCGAGAACAAAGTCGCGGCGCCATCGGAATCGGTAGCTGTCAGCGATACGGTATAAACTCCTGCGTATTGCGGTGCGAATTGGAATGCGAACGTATTGGAAGAAAGGATTCTTTGTCCATTGTTGGTTGCGACTTCCCAAAGATACTCTCGAGTATCGAGCACACCCGCATCGGTAACGTTGGCTGCACTAAATGAATAGGTCCCAAAACTGACCGGCGAGACGGAGCTTGCACCGACCGGGCCTGACGCATTGAGGTTCGCGATAACGGGTGCGGCATTTTGAATGTTAAAACTTGTAACTGCACGACTCGATGCTCCATCCTTGTCCGATACATCCAATTGGATTCTGTATCCGGTTCCATTGTTGACCGCGTTGAAACTCAATGCGGTTGCAATCGGAGCATCTGTAACGGGCAATGCGTAACCAGTCTTTAGAAGGCTCGATTTAGCGTCGAATCGCGATGCCACATCCGATGCCGACAAAACGCGGTTATAGATTGCAAATTCGTCAATATTTCCGTTGAACCGGCGATTAGGATCTCCGCTCCAAGCGCCAATATTTGCAGCAGTCAAATTGAAATTGTAAGGTTGAACGGCACTACCTAACAAAACGCCGTTTGCATAAACGGAAAAAGTCGAAGTCGCATTGTCATAGGTCATCACTACATGCGTCCACTGATTGAGTGGAAAATTTGCAACCGATCCGAAGTTGAGTGGTGTCGTAGTACCGAAGAGTCCGATGCCCAAGCTACCAGCATTTGAGAATTGCAAATGGAGTGCCCCAGTTGAAAAACCGTCAGTGTTATAAATAGGATAAAGGTTGCCACCGCCAGTGAATGTCGTGGGCCGGACCCAGGCTTCTACGGATAGGCTCGTCTGAGCGCCGATGGCCGGAACAGTGACTCCACCGCCAGTGAAACTGAAAGCTGTCCCTAGATTACCTGAAACCGTTGATTGAGCGACACTAACGGACCCGTTGATTGTCCCTGCTCGACCATTTCCAGAAAGATCGGCGACGTTCGTGCCGGACGACTCGTTCATCGGATAGTAAAGCAACGGATTTCCTGCAAGCATCGTCGTTGCGTAATCATCGTACTTGGTAAACCGTCCGTCGAAGGCATTGCGGCTTCGGTCGGCAACCCGATCACCCGTCGGCTCGTTCATCGGCAGCCACAATCGCAACACGCCGCTCGCCGTATTGACTGTGCCAAGCCGTATGGCATTTAACTCTTTTTGAGAGAGGGCTTTGCTCCATACCGTAATATCATCCAGTAATCCAACTAAAGCGAATCCGGGAATGGGACTCCCGCCGACCGTTCCTTGTCGTTGGCCGAACAAGAGTCCATTGACATCAATCTTAAGCTTTGTGAGGCTCAGCGAAGGGAGCGATGCCGTAGCAGCAAGTCCATCGATCCAGACTTGGTACGTTTGCGAATCCGCGTTACGGACGATCGCGTAGTGATGGTAATTGTTGTCTGTGAGACTTGCGATTCCCGCTGGTTTGGTAAAGTTGATCGTAGACGCTCCATCGACGATAGTCAGCGTCGACGAATTGGTCAGACGAATTTCTAAATTGTTAAGCGAAGTGCTATTTGTCGAAGCGCTCAAAATCGTTTGCGCAGTCATCTTGGCTGTCTTGAGCCAGAACGTCGTCGTCAAGTTTGCTGCACCACTGAGAGCACGCCCAGATACCAGCAAAGCATCGTCCACAAACTGCCGAGCAAGGGCACTCAGATCAGACTTCGTACCATCGGGAGCGATAATCGTGACTACCTGGTTCAAACTCGAACGATCGACGGCCGATGGATCCGTCGTTACGAATTTATCGACTTCTATAAAGTTGGCACCCGATCCAACCAAAATGGGTAGCTCGACTGTCGAGCCGACGGTGCGGGTCGCTCCCAGCTTGATGCTGCTCCCTTCAATAACACTGGTTCCTAAATTCGGAACCGACGTGACGGTGGGTGCAACGTTGCGGACGAGAATCGGGAAAGCTATACCGCTAAATGATGCTGTCCAAATTCCGCCATCCGTTGGTGCAAAAGAAACCGTCGTACCGATGCCACTCGCAGACGTGCTACCCGTAACGTACCAAAATGCTGGGCTGTCGGAGGCCCAATTATTGGCTTGTCCATTCTTAAGGTCCCCGTCGATCGTTATTGGTCCAAGGCTGCTGATAACTGTTCCTGTACCTTCTTTGATCCTCCAATAGGCAACCTGATTCGCACTGATTCCGTCAATGTTTCCAACGCGCACGTTGCCAATTTGAGTTGTTGTCAATGCCGTTTTCCAGACACCGATGTCACTTAATCTTCCATCCCAATATTGGCCCGGAGTACTCTGTGCACCAATATTGAAATCTCCGGCGATATTCAAACCGGACGCGGTGTGCGTGATTTTCTGAATGAATACTCCATCGACAAAGAAATCGACCGAGAAATCAGACTTCATCACCGCAGCAACATGCATCCACTGTCCCGTGACGATCGCTGCTGTGGTGGTTACATACTCTTTTCGCGTAAAGGTAGAAAATCTTAGCTGGTTGCCGGATATCCCAAATCCCCAACTTCCGCCGCTCAGGATTCGATGTTCACCGGTAACCGTGTCCGTCTTGATCCAGGCTGCAACGGTGAAATCTTTCGTCAACGATTGAAACGCACTGACTGTTCCCAATTTGACATAGTCATTGGTCCCATCTAAATCGATGGATGGTTGTGTCGCGAGGGCGGTTACACTGAAATTGGAACCTTCCGTACCAATGACATTCGTGCCGCTCGGGAGTACCACGGACGGAATCGTCAAAGTGGCTAGATTGGTAAGCTTTGCCAAAGCTGCAAGCGTGGTCGGGCTATTGGGGTTGACCCCTGTCCCTTCAAGCAACAGAGTTTTCAGTTTCGTAAGATTTCCCAACGCGCTTATATCCGTAATCGACGGATTGTTCGAAAGATCGAGACTTTCCAAGTCCGGCGTACCGAGCAACTCCCCGGCGAACTGACCGCTGGTGGCACGACGCGGAACGAGATTCTGCAAATCGAGATTGTCGAGACTGTTTCCGGGAAGTCTTAGCGATCGCAGGTTGCCCAAGTACGATACGGCATCGATCTCCGTAAGACCTCGATACGGTGCGTCGATGGATGTGATCGTCGAAAGACCGCTTAATGGGATATCTCGGTTAAGGTTCGGAACTCCCGATGCAAACGTGACAGGGGACTGGAGCGACTCTGCAATCGCAACCTTCAGTTGTCCAAGTCCGTCCGTGATGGTTGTTATGCTTACGTCATCGACAAACCAATCGTCGAAATCCGGATCGTCACCGGTCGCTCGGAATCTCAGACGAAACGCATTTGAAAGTGCGAGCGAAGGAAGCAAGATACTTCGCTGGGAATAATCCGTCATGTCGTTGGCAGAGCCAAGTTGCCGATCGATTTCAATCCAAGTGGTACCGTTGGTCGAATATTCGAGGATCAAATCATTCCCAGGATCGGGCGATTCACCTCCGCCCTTCTTTTCGTACGAATAGACCAAAACGGCACTCTTGGCACCACTAAGATTGATTGCCTTCGATGTCAGCCCATCCGAGCTTCCGTTAAATCTCGCCGATTGAATACCGCTTGGCTCATTGATTCCGAATCCATCTAGCGTTGAAGTCGCGATTTGCCAACGGTTGGTGGTGTCAAACGACGGCGATTCGAAGTTATCGCCGAAGACTGTAGCTTGTACGTCGGGAAGTTTAGGGTCAATCGAAGCCAGGTAGCTGGATACATTTTCAAAAATGATATTGGGCGTATTGTCGGCAACGTTACGGTCCATCATCTCGGTATTGGAACCCGTAAACGAGTCGGCTCCACTTCCGCCAATCAGATGATCCTGATCCGCACCGCCGATGAGGATATCATCACCATCCCCTGCATTGATCGAATCTGCATCGGGGCTGCTGGTCGTTTCGTGAGTTTGACCACGAATCGGCGCGCTCATGTCAATTGTGAAGCCATCAAAACTAGGCGCAAAGCCATCGAAGTTTAATGCAGCTCCTGAAAACACTCCCGCGTCCTGACCAATGCCATCGCCCGCCGAAGTCACGACCAAAGTAAGGTATCTTGCATTGGCGGGAATCGAAAGATCGTACGATATCGGCGTCGAGTCTGCTCGTTGAACCGGTGGCATCGGACCACTCAAGGACCAAATTCCCGCATTGTTCGTGGTCGACATGCGTCGCCCATTGACATAGGCTTCAAGCACCCCCGTGTCGTTTGAGAGGAGAATAAGCGTATTGATCGAGCCTACCGTGAAATTGTCATTGATTCCAACGCGGCTTGCAACAAAACGAGCTGGAACATTCGCCGGAATTCCCCCTGAAGTTCGTATTTCATTTAGATCAAAAGTGAGCAATCCATTGGCGTGGATTCCAATTCCGTCTTCGACCCTATTGGAAGTTTGAGCGAATCCCACAGTTCTCACCGTGCTGATCGTTCGTTCGTTCGACTGGCTAGCGATCGCATCATTGACAGGCAGCGAGTAGGAAAGATCTTGCCATTGTGCATTTGCAAAATTGAAAACGACGTTCCCAGAGTTGATAGCGCGTTGAGCGACTCCGGCGATAAAGACCGTATTCACACCGAGATCCGTAGATTCCGCTACTGCGCGAAGTGTGTCGGAACTGATTGCATTTAGCAGGCTCGCCGATTTCGCGTCATCAAACAAATTGCCAAGAGGAACGGCCGTCGACGCGTAGACTCTCAAATAATGCGTTCCTGCCTGCAAAGTACGCATCGAAACAACGGAAACGTTTTTGAATAAAACGCGTCCTTGGCTATCGAGCACATCCATTCGTACTCGACCATTCAATTTGATTTCGTTATTCGCCTTCCCATCACCGAGCGTCGAGAACTGGAACCAACGTTCGAGTTGTCCTGCGTTGAACATGAACGGTTGCCCGCCAACGTCAAATCGTTCGTCTTGACCAGTCCCCCGGTCGGCCACATAAGAACCAGCCCCAGCCGCCGATAGATTTTCTAGCACGTCAAACGTGCTCGGCAGAACCTTGGACGGTCCACCATAAACAATGTTCAGCTTCCCTTCATTGAAATCGCCAGAAACTCCATATCGACTTCCAATCACCAAATCATCCGTTCGGTCGTTGTCCAAATCGAGTCCTGTTGGTGACAGGACTGAACTGTCGGGTACCAAGATGGATTCGCGGATGGGCAACTGACTTCCGTTATAGCCGAGCTGTCCATGATTGTTTCTTCCAGAGGCATCATAGATAATTGGACCTGAAGTTTCGTTCAATTCAAACAACGCCTTTAAACCTGGAGTGGAGGCAAAAACACCTCCATCCCTCAATGCAACAATTTCTGATTCCGACAAAGTTCGATTGAAAAATGCTAATTCACTGAGACGGCCAGAATGGAACTGGTCTGGCCTCAGCGTTGCAACGCCATTGCTATCAATACCATTTATCTGAGCGCCAACAATGAGAGGCGTCGTTGCAGAAAGTGACGGATCGCAGGAACCAGAACCGTTAAAGATTCCGTCAATATAAACAGCATAGGTCCGCGAAACTGCATCAACGGTTAAGGCTAGGTGATGGAGTTTATCGTCGTCGATCCGGCGGTACAACGGTATCTGAGCAGCACTGCCTAGGCTCGTGCCCAGTCTGATTGAGATAAAGCCTGTGGTGGCAAAGTAAGCTGGCGCCCCGTACTCGATTCTGAACACCGTTCGATAATTCTGAGTTCCGTCCAATAATCTACCTGCGGACAACAAGTTTTGGGCATAGACACTTTCAGTGACACTAAACCAAAATGAAACCGTAGATGTGGACGATCCGTTTATTAGGGAATTTGGAAGGCTTACTGGATTGAGATTTGTTTTGCTAAAACTTAACGTGTCAAACCTTCGACCTAATGCATTCGTCGGAATAAGAGAGTCTCGTTGATTTAGCTGAAGAATCGTCCCGTCACGATGTTGTCCGACGTTATTGAACACATACGCTTGGAGCGGTTGCGATAGATAGTTTTGACCCGATTCACGACCGGTAAGGACCAATTCTGGAAATCCATCGGCATTAAGATCGGATGTCGTGGCGCTGATGTCTTCACCTTGGATGGCGATCGAAGGCGGCCCAGCCAACGATTGGAAATTATTTGATCCCCGATATACTTCTAAGCCATCAGCATTCGAAAAGCCTATATCGTCAAACCCATCGAGATTAAAGTCGCCTAAATCATAGGGCGATACGAGTACATTGTCTTTCTGTTGCAACAAGATTCGATATCGATTCCCGCTCTGATCAATAATCGAACTAATCACTGGGACATTTCGCGACAACGCCGAAATTCCCGTGGACGTCCCGGCTCTCGTCACAGCCGATAGAGAAAAACCAAACCGCGTATTCGCTAAACCGATGGGAGATTCAGTAACCGCGAGGTTGATATGAGCGCCTCCTTCTGCCGTTACGAAGCGAATACGATTGTCCGAGGTTGACTCTGCGCGGATAAAATTCCCATACGACGATCTTTGCAATGCAGCATTGAGATTGCCTACCGTTGCCAATAAATTATTCGAGACCGTGGTTGCAGTGATCGAAATCGGCGCAAAACTGGATATGGAATCGTTGTATTGGAAAAGGAAGGACGATGTACCTCCGTCAAGTGTTGGAGCACTTGAAGCCAGAATGACTGCTGACGAAATATTCTCGCCTGTAACCGAGCCGCCTTGCAAGCCAAAAATAAGATCGCCTTTTCCATCGCCGTTGGAATCGTTAATAATCGACTTGATGCCAGAGACGACCGAAGGCAACCCGTCTGGTCCAAGCTGATGGCTAAGCTGTACTTCGTTCGCCGTAAGGGCACGACTGTATACTCGAAATTCATTGTATGTCGCATCTGCTGTAGAATTCGTTGGAAACTTGGAGCGACCAATCCAGTTATTGCTTCGTGTTAGCTGAGACAGGTTGTTCAAGGTGTCGAAGAAACCTGATGTTACACCATCGCGATATACGGTCACTCGCGTTTTACCACCAACACCTGCGCCTGCCGCGATTACGAACGTAAAGTGGTATTCCGTTCCATCGACTATTCCGTTTAACAAAGAATTGCTACCCGTGTTTTCCAAATCACTCCACGTTACGCCACCAATGGATCCGTCCGTTCCAATCGACCATATTGCCGTAAAGAACTCATTTTGATCGGGACCAAAGTCGAAGATACGACTGAATGACTGAACACTGTTCCGTGTCGCCCATAGGTCAACGGTCGCACTCGTACCGAATGAAAATAAATCGTCGTATAACGCAACATAGTTCGCGGTTGAATAACCTCCTCCATAAAGTCGAAGTTTTCCATTGCCTAATTCATACCCACCACCTCCTGAAACGTTCGTAACCGTTCCGCCAGAGGGATTTACAATGGTTCCAAATCTACCGTAAGGATCGTTCAAATACGTTGAACCCGACGGCTCACTGAAACTTAGACGATTTACGAGCGAATCAAGCAATGTGTTGGATTTCGGCAAATCAATTGTTGCTAGACTGTCAAAAATTGTAAGCTCTTGAGATTCGGTCGATGGTTGAAATGCGGTTATCTTCTCTCCAGAAAATACGTAGCCGACGTGCGATCGAGAATTGCTCGACGAAACAATCGACACGTCGTCCTTTGAATCACCGGTTAGTTCCGCAATATCTACGGATATCTCGCTGTCATCAATCGATGGCAATGAACCTTCTAAACTTAGACGAATGATTCGAGAGTTGGAACTGCTTCCCTCCGTAAAAAGTACGGAACCGACGAAAACACTATCCCAATTTCGTGGCCAGGGCTGCGCTGCACCGCCATTAATTCCCGCATCCAGTCCCCCGAAAATGATTCTTACGAATGCAGCATGATTCGAAGTCAAGATGTTTGTAGCTGTTGCGTGGGAGACATGTACAAACGCCAAATCCGCGTAGCCGTCACCGTTGATATCGCCAAAGCTGCTGGCAGGCCGCCCAACGGCTTCGTGATCGATCACGATATCTGCGTGGTCTGCGATGGATTCCGTTTTATCAAAATCGATAGGACCAAATACGATGTAACTCGTGTTGACTCCGGAGAGAATAAAGTCTTCGACACCGTCGCCATTGAAATCGCCTATCGGCGCGATCTTTGACAACTGCTCTTTTGGAGAAGCACCTACGATTGCAACGTCGTTAGTGGTAATCACAGGATAATACGGAGTTCCGAGACGATAGGGATAAACTTCAGACGGAGCTCCTGATGGAAATCCGGGTGGAAGTACAAAAGTAGCCGGAGTCACGCCTGTTGTTACATTCGATGGCGGGAGATTGCCGTAAATAGTGTCGTTGCCGCCGCCGCCAGTGATGTCATCGTCGCCCAAATTTCCTGCAATAAAATCGTCGCCGTCACCACCCATGATCGTGTCGGCAAGCGGTGAACCAAACAATGCATCGTTTCCATCGCCGCCATCGATTCGCAAGGCTGCTATGGTTGCACCTTGCTCGAAGTCTCCTAGCTCATAGCCGTACGTCTCGTAATTCGATGCCGTATAAGTTCCGGACTGCGGCAATATCCGGAAACCGCCGTCGGCGTGGAAGACGTCGTTGCCACCGCCCAAGCTGACCTCGGTACTCTCGACATCGCGAACTTGGAAATACGCAAACTCCTGATCGTATGTCGTCAATCCACCGGCTGTGGTTGTTTTGAAAGCTTGGGTTCCGATGTCCCATACTAAACTGGTGAACTCATATCGATGCAAAAGTGTGTTGTATTGAATCGCGGCAAAATC
>JANOAI010000636.1:0-23382 GCA_031411055.1 Pirellulaceae bacterium | reverse complement strand
AAACCGAACGATCTGCGGGGTAAACCCGCAGGATTTTTTTACGATCCGAATCAAGCACCGAGGATCAGCGAGAAGTGTCTAGATTGCAGGCGAGACGCCCGCGCGCCAACCCAAAATTTAAAAACAGACACAACACGAGCTTTTAGAGCTTGAACGATTCTTCTTCGGTCTGATCGCCATAGATGGGCATATAGCGGTAGTAAACTTCGAGCATCATGGTCGACATGCAGGTCATGTAAAGCCGACCACCGTTATCGGCGTGCGCTGCTTTCTCAAAATGCCAACTGCCAGCCGCATGTCCCGTCTTTTCCTGGGAAGTAAGCAGGAATTTCTTCATCTTAGTATCCCACTCTTCCCATAACGGCCCGCCGACTTGCTTCATGACTTGTGTAGCATAGTAATTCAGGTACACGTCGCCCGCACTGGGACCTCTTTTTGCAAAGTCTTTGGCAGCAATACTGAGCCCTTCATCGGCGCGTGGGAGCCCCATGTACATTTTGCAAAGCAGTCCGCAGGCTGTCATGGCGCTGTAGGCTGGGCGGTCGCCAGATTTGCGATAGCCAAACGCAGAACCGTTCTTCGACGAAACTGCATCGAGGTATTTTTGGGCCTTCTTCAACGTCGCCACTGGCACATTCAAATTGCTCATTTTGGCACTCTTCAATGCCATTAACTGCCAACCGACCACCGATGTATCGCCTCCAGCACGCGGCGAATAGTACCACCCACCGCCGGATGGATCTTGGGCATATACGATAAAGTTTACAGACGCTTGCGCTGCGGCCCTCAATTCAGGATCTTTGGTCATGCCATAGGCCTCGCACATTGCAATCGATGCAATCCCGTGAGAGTACATCACGCCAGTCGTACCGCCCGCTCCTTTGAGATACCAACTTGGCATCTTGCCTTCGGTATCCTTCATATTTCGAATCAAATAGGAAAGCCCTTTAAAGACCGTTTGCTTGTAATCGCCTTCTCGATGCGTTTGCCCTGCCCCCAGGAAGCACATGAGCGCTAGGCCGGTTGCACCGTTGTTGGCAGACGTAGCCTTGCCATTGTCCTTGCATTTGGATGCACACGCCAATCCATGAGCAAAGGTCCACGACCCATCCGGCATCTGATGTTCTTTCAACCATTTCAATGCCGCTGCGACTGCTTTTTCGGTGTCGGCGTTGCCGCCGTAACGATCGAGCAAGTCTCGCTTGGATTCTTTTGACCGACTTGTAAGCCCCTTCTTCAACGAAGCTTCACCCGTCGACAAACTTGTACTCATAATGTCGCTCGACATACTCGCGAGCGAAACGCTTGAAAGTGACGGTGCCATCGTATCAATCCGAACGTCGACGGGCGTCTCGCTGACTTGCTCATTCAACACCGGAGCCGACGACGGAAGCATCTCAGCCGACTCCTGCGGCACCTCAACAGCGACGTCATCGATCGCAAAGTCCTCGATTCCTTCCATGGCCTCAGTCGGTGAAGCATTTACATTGAACGTTGAAATCGCTTGCTGGATGTCAGGCAAGTTATAGGCTGCCATGGCCAGGATCATCGCGATGTGCACGACCATACTAACAAGCCAGGCCGGGATGCTTACTGAAAACCATCGACGTGAGGGCACATCCATTTCTTCCACCGGTTGCTCGGCAGATTCACTTTGTGCGTCCGTTGAAAGGACTGGTGACCGACGGAGATCAAGATTGGACAAGTCGTCTTTAGGGGTGTGCATTTATTAGGGATAAGGTCGTTAAATTGCTAAGTACTTTTCGATCCCGCTATGTGCAATTATGGCTCGCCAAGCCCCCTTCGACTAGTCGAATCCAGGATCAGGATGGCAGGGAAGCGGTTTCTACTCCAGGGTGGATACCGACAGTATTCGTACTCAGGATACTTTAATCTATTCCGCCCTTTCCAAGGTCCAGCTAAACTGATCTCTCCCGCCTGATTCGATCCTTAAAGATCCTCTCCTCCCTATGCTTCGGTATCCCGTCAGCCTGTTGGTTCTAATTCACCTGAAACTTACCTTTCTGGTCGGTGTTTCTAACCTACTCATTACACATCGAAACGTCGCTGCTCAGGAGTCTCTTTCGAAGCTTGATACAGCATTGAGCCTCGAATTCAATGTTCGCGTGCGACCACTATTGAAAAAGTATTGCTTTGAATGCCACGAAGGGGACTCGGCAGAAGCTGCGACCGATATCGCCATGTATCGCCAGTTGTCCAAAATTCGCGAATCGGATTCGCAGTGGCAACAAATACGCGGGCTTGTTCGTATCGGAGCCATGCCGCCACCCGATCATAGCGAACAGCCTACCGAGAAAGAACGTCAGCTTGTATCGGATTGGATTGATCGGGCACTGACCGAAGTCGACTGCAATGAACCGAATCCGTTGCCACCCGTGACTGTGCGACGCCTGAATCGATTTGAATACGACAACACGCTTCGCGATCTCTTTGGCGTCGAGCTATCACCAGCCTCGGTCGTTGGCTTTGTTTCCGATGATGTCGGGAATGGATTTGACAATCAAGGCGAGGTTTTGAGCCTCTCGCCGTTGATCCTTGAAAAGTATATGCAGGCCGCCGAATGGGTCTCGTCCAAAGTCGTTTTTTCCGACCCGATGGTCCTTCGCGAGCAAGAGTCAGAGGGCGAAAGAATTCGTATCGGCGAACGCTTTGGAACCGATTTCCTTTTCGCGGAGGGTGAATACCATCTTGCGACGAGCCTTCGATTTGGACGCAAAAGCGAGCGATGGACCGTTCAGGTCTATTTGGATGACAAAATGCTCGATGAGGTTGAAGTCAGCGGGAAATCGAAAATTTTTACATGGGACTTAAAAACAAAAGCTGGGAAACATCGCTTCGAAGTACGAGTCCTCGATTCAAAGGAAAACCGACAGGTGGCCGATAGCCGCGATGCGTTTCTTTACATCGATCGCATAGTTGTGAAAGGGCCAGCCAAAGGAAATCCACCGATGCCGCTTGTGCATCAGAAGATCATGATTGCTGAGCCGAACGATAAAGTATCGGTGGAAGAAGCGGCAACGCAGATCATGAAGCAGTTTCTCCCCTATGCGTTTCGTCGTCCAACCCTTCCAGAAGAACGACAACGCATCGTTGACATCATTGTGAAGTCCTCGAAGGACGGTTGGAGCTTTCCAGAGAGTGTGCAGTTTGGCATTCAAGCTATTCTCGTTTCGCCCGAATTCCTTTTCCGGATCGAAAAACCGCTTCGAACACAACCTGCCACCACCGTTGCGAAACCTTCTCCGGATAAGGGACCTCCACCTCAAGTCAACCAAGAAGAACCGCTCGACGAATTCGATCTTGCAAGTCGCTTGTCGTATTTTCTTTGGTCATCGATGCCGGACGCGGAATTGTTTCGTTTGGCGACCAAAAACGAACTCTCGAATCCAGCCGTCCTAAAGAAGCAAGTTGATCGCATGCTGGATGATCCCAAATGCGATGCCCTAATACATGGCTTTTTCGATCAATGGTTAGGTTTACGAAACTTGGCGTCCGTTTCGGTAGATGAAAGAGAGTTCCCAATTTGGACCCCTGCCTTGAGCGATGCTCTTACCAACGAGACTTTTTTGTTCTGCAAAGATGTTCTCAAGCGAGGATCACTCCGCGATTTCTTGAATTCCGACAAGACCTTTGTGAATCCAAGATTGGCCGATTTCTATGGCCTTCCGTTTGATGGGCAGGATCCTCAAGAAATGTTCCTTGGATCCTCCCGCGGCGACGAGTTTATGCGTCGGATGGGAAAGTACCGCGACGAGGATCGCTGGATTCAAGTCGCACTTCCAAATCAACGCCGTGGGTTATTAACCCATGCGTCGATTCTCACCCTGACGTCGAATCCAACTCGGACAAGTCCCGTTAAGCGCGGCAAATGGGTCCTTGATAATATCCTCGGTGATCCACCACCGCCAGCGCCGCCGAACGTTCCTTCACTCGAAGAAAGCGTCGGTGAGAAGGTCAAGCTTTCATTACGAAAGCAATTAGAGCAACATCGTGCGAATCCGAGCTGCGCAAGTTGTCACAAGGTCTTGGATCCAATTGGTCTCGGTTTAGAAAACTTCGATGCGATCGGACAATGGCGTACCAAGGATGAAGGGATGCCAATCGTGGCCGAAAGTGAATTTGCTGACGGCCGCAAGTTCACATCCCCTCGTGAACTTCTGAAACTCCTTGAGAAAGACGAGCCAAAGATGGCTCGCCATTTTGCGACGCAACTTTTAACCTACGCTCTAGGCCGTGGTCTCACCCGGGCCGATCAATGCGATCTCAATCTAATTCTCGATCAAGCCAAAGCAACCAAGTACTCTATTAAATCCTTCGTCCACGCAACCATCAACTCGCGCCCATTTCGATACAATAGCCCTGCAATCGTTAAGAAGTAGCTGTTGATTTGTAAATCAAACACGGCTTTAGGTCGGCGGTTGCGCCTTGGTAAGGCAAGGCCGCGTCTGGTCTTATGAAAATGAGAGAAGACAGAAAGATTACAGGTTGTGGGCGTGACAATTCCCCTACGACCTTCTCTCCCTTCGCCCCCGTCTTCGGGGGAGAAGGGTCGGGGATGAGGGGGCGAGACATTCTCGATTTTCGATTGAAGATCGGCGATTTTCAAATCGACAATCAAAAATCTACAATCTGAATTTAGACCCTCACCCCCGTCCCCTCTCCCATAAGAAAGGGCGAGGGGCGGAGATACTTTCGGGGTGTTTTGCGATTGCCTAAAGTAGATTTTCATCGGGCCTGGCGCACCCTACAAAAGAGCCGTTTTAGAATAACGCGTCAAGTCTTGCAAGCTACCTACGGCTGAACCCATAGTTGCAATCCTAAGGCATGTTTGTCCGGATCATACTTTTCGTCGGCTGCCAGAGTCGCTTTACCAATCGTACGGAACACGGTTATCGGGACTTTGCCAAGTTTGACACGATCTTTAATCGTAGAGCTCCAGGGCAACAATGGTCGTGTGCCTTCAAAATTCGCATGGTCCATGGCCGGAATAGGGTTGGTTATCGACCAATCCGTGTCATTAATACGAATCCGGTAGGTCAAAACGGAATCTTTGTAGCGGTCAACCCGAACGTGATGCCGACCAGGCATGAGCTTGTACTGACCATAATTTTCAAGGACTGCGTTCGTGAGTCCATGCGTCGCTGCACACAAATAGAAGACCTTTCCTTCGGGAATCCATAGATGCCATTCAAGCTTATCTTTTGCCTTCGAGTTCATTGCGATCAACTCTGCGTCATTGCGATTGGCAATGAACGGTAGTCCGACTGTCGATTCAAGCAGTGTCAGCGTGCGCGTCGATCGTTCCCGTTTTTGACGGGCCATTTGGCTGGCGGACCAAGTGCAAACCACGACCGCCAGTAACAGGAGCAAATCTATACGAAATCGCATACGTCACTCAACCTCTTTGGCAATCATCGTGAGGTCGTACGCGCGCGAGGTCTGTTTTCCATCGACGATTCTCTCGATGACGTATCGAAAAAGTACCACCTTGGAATTCGGATTGCACATTACGGAACGAAAATTTTTACGAAGGTTTGTGTTGTCGAAGGGGCGAACTCTCATCTTGCTTATCCCGATTCCGGTTCGGGAATTTAGTTGCTTCAAAAAAGTAGCTCGATCGTTTCGATCTTGTTCAGACTCTACAAAAAATTCATGTTTGACTAGTACGAAGCCAGGATCCATCGGGAGTAACTTCTCGGCCGCATTAGGCCCCCAAAGGACCGGACGAAGTTCCGATTTATCCGATGCCTCTGCTGGAGCATCGACGGAAAGCTGTATCGGGAGTCTGCGAAAGTTCGGATTGACGCCAAAGTCGATCAGTGTTTCCGGTGGGCTATTTTCTTGTTCCAGAACAATTTTCGCATGTTTATTTTCGGGAATGTAACACAGCCAACTACAGAAGGTTTTACTTGGATTGGCGATCTGGACCATGATTTCGTTCGATCGAGGAGGCGAAATCGAAACCAACTCTTCTTCAATGCGCGCGATTTCGCTTTCGATGTTTCGTCTTGTTTGATGCTCACGAAAGGCTTGATAGGTAAACCAGCAAGCAACGCCGCCAAGCCCCAGTCTCGTAAGCGCCGAATACCACTTCATGAAGCAACCTCTTCATCTTTTAGTTGGTGCGGCCGTTGTTGGATCATCTGGCCAGGAGTGTTTCGGATAGCGCCGCTTCAGATCCTTCTTTACCATTGTATAGCCCGTAGCCCAGAAACTGGCTAAGTCATCGGTAATTTGCTGCGGACGTTGATTGGGTGCCAAAAGATGCAACAGAAGCGGGACACGTCCGAAAGCCAAGCGGGGGGTGGCTTTCCAAGAAAAGACTTCCTGAATTTTGACGGCTAGGATTGGGGTCTTGCCCACCTCATAGTCGATCCGAATCGACGAACCGCTTGGGACTTCGATCCGTCGCGGAGCTTCCCGATCCAAAACACGAAGCTGATCGTTGGTGAACTTACCAAGCAGCCAATCACGCCAAGGTGCCTTTTTGAGCTCAGCAAAGGATCGACGTTGCTCACAAAGTTGCAGGCACACTTCGTGTAGCGTGTTCTCGTTCATCTCAGGTAAGTCCACTTCGGGAGCGATCGCCTTTAGCCAGCGACATCGCTCGACGAGTGAACTCAATTCGTCGTCCTCCGACGGAAAGACGCTTGACCATGAAGTCAATGCCGAACGGTACAGCAATTCGGCCGCGGCTTGTTGGTTTTCAATCGCCGTCGGCGTTTCACTGAGCATTAGATCATCCCAATACGCTCGCCGACGCGCGACAACTTGCTGTTGGCTTGGATGGAAGAACAATTCCTCTCGCTCGGTTCGCAACGGACCATTTAACCAATCGAGCTCTACCGCAGAAGCCTGCCGCACGGTTGCATTCGGGCCGTTGCCTCCGGCATCCACGTCAATGGCTAAGAACAATTCCGCTTGTTGAACGCCACTCATGGGGCCGACTTGAACCGCTTTGCCGCCACACATGAGAGCGACTCCGCCGGATGCCCTTCGTTTTGCAACACGATCGGGAAAACCATCAAGCAATGCTTTCATCAACATAACATCGGATTGATCTTCATATGGTTCATTCTCGGTTGCGGAATTGAAGGCTGCTTCATCGCGTCGTGTCAGTTGTTCAATCTCTTTCGCTGCCTTCACAATTCCTTGCACCGAAGCGCGATTCAAAGTCCCCAGCGGTGTTTCACTCGGACCTCGATCTAAATACTGTTCAATCAATGAAACTCGCTCCACAATATCGGACGACCATCGCCGGATAGTGCTGGTAGAGACCGATGCTCCACGAGCTGGGTTGTTCGAACCTCGTTGGTCACGAGCCTGAAAAGGATCTCGCTCGGCCAGCAACGCTGCGGCCAACGCAATACGTCCGATTTCTCGTTGACGAACTCCCGATAAAACCATCCGCCCTAATCGAGGATGCAGCGGAAGCGTAACCAAATGCTTACCAATCGTGGTGATCGCGTTGCCCCGTATCGCTCCGAGTTTATGTAACAACGATTTCGCGGTCTCGATCGCATCGTCGCGTGGTGCTGTTACCCAAGGGAAACTTTGCACCTCGGTGTGTCCCCAATGAAAAAGCTGAAGTACGGCGGCAGCGAGATCCACACGTCGGACTTCGGGATCAAGTGATAGAACCCGCGCACGTTGACTTGCCTCATCCCAGAGTCGATAGCAAACGCCTTCGCTGATGCGACCAGCCCGACCCGTTCGTTGCGTTGCCGAATCCTGAGCGATCGGCTCAAGGTTCAGACGATCCAGCCCGACACTCGGATCGAATCGCATGACTCTCGCTAATCCACTATCGATAACGACGCGTATCCCTTCGATGGTAAGCGAAGTTTCGGCGACATTGGTTGCCAAGACCACTTTGCGTTTAGGTCCGGGTTCAATGATTCGCGTCTGTTCGTCGAGAGGAAGACTGCCGTACAACGCATGGACATCGAAATCTCGCAGCGAGGATGCGATTTGATCACGTACCCGGTGAATCTCACCTTGTCCGGGTAAAAACGCCAGGATGTCACCGGAATCACGCTGAGCCACATCCAGCACCGTTGCGGCCATCGCGTCGACTGTATTTTGTCGGAATGCAGGAGGACGATAACGAATGCTCACAGGAAACATTCGTCCTTCGACCGCAATCGCTGGAGCGTTATTCAATTGGGATGAAAGTTGCGCTGCGTTGAGCGTGGCCGACATGATCACAACTCGCAGGTCGTCTCGAACGGACGCTTGAACTTGTCGAAGCATACCTAGAACAAGGTCGGCATCGAGCGACCGTTCGTGAAACTCGTCGAGCAGAACTATGGATATCCCATCGAGTGTCGCGTCCTCTTGCAAACGACGCAGGAGAACACCTTCGGTCGCCACCACGAGTTTTGTATCGCGTTGATAGCAACGGTCAAATCGGACGTGATAGCCAACTTGTTGTCCAAGGGTCCATTGATTCTCGTATGCGATCCGCTGTGCAACGCTGCGGGCGGCAAGGCGACGCGGTTGAAGCAAATAGATTCGATCGTTACTTGCGATTGCATCTGCCGCTAATGCGGGAGCGACTCGCGTCGTTTTCCCAGATCCGGGCGGGGCTTGAATAATCGAGATTGGATTCTTGCGAATCGTTTCGACAATCGTGGGGATCGAACTGTCGATGGGGAGCAATTGCTTCACGGTTTAATGACACTCGCTCCTACCATCCGCTGTTGCCATACGGTCGACGCATTCGGAACCATCGCTTGCATGGTGGCTAAAAACTTGTCGGCCTCGCTCGAGCGATTGAGTTTCTGTAAACATCGAATGGTGCTGAAACGAGCTTCAAACCAGTCATTCGTCCCGAGGGCTGAACCGTTGGCTAGCTTGCGATACAAGTTCAGTGCCCGTTCGGTCTCCACGGTCGACTGCATCTCCAAGAGGCGAGCTAGCTCCAATAGCCAAATCGATTCGCGTGGCGATTCCTTCCTTTTCGTTTCGAACCAAGAAGCTGCTTCCTCCCATTTTCCTGACAAGCCCAAAATCCGATTCATGGCAATTTGATCAGCGCTTGCGAGAACAGAAAAAATCGAGGCATGCAGATTCGGTTTCAGGTTTGTGAGTTCGCTCGAACAAGCTTTGCAACTTGAAGCAACCAACTCGACAAAGCTTTGATGCTCGCTCTCTTCGCCCGGTCGAACAGATCGCAATCGAAGGATATTCGTCAACTGTAGATTCAGTTCAACCATTGCACCGACGCGGCCAACGGTATCTTCGCGAAACCAAGCTTCGATGGCAAGTTTCGCTTCGGTGGCTTGGGGGACGTTGAGACGTGGTTGAAGGCCCGATTCCAAGAGCGTTTTAAAATGCTTCGCGATATTACCCATCTCGCTTTGCGTTTCCGATGAAGCCAGACTCCAATCAAGCGATTTGCCATCGAAGCGGCTCACGCCGTTATCGATAGGCCAGGCATCAAAATCGGCCATCAACCAGTCAGCGACTCGAGCAACAGAAACAGGAAAACGATCGCGATTCACCAAGCTTCGCAGACGATCCCACGGGTTGTTGGGATTGTTTTCATTGTCCGTAACATTGGTCGAAGTTGTTTTTTTGCTTTGCATGGAGATCAAAGCAAAGGCACTGACTCCTTCTTCGTGCCCCAGCATGACCGGAATGGCAAGCCATGCGTCTACCAAGCGATTGACGCTACCGGTCTTCATGCACCAGGGGACGAATTTTTTTTGAACAATTTTTGCCGTTTCCGACTCTGGCCAAACGGTTAAATGTTCGACGAGCTTTGCTTCGTACGATTCCACGAGTTCGCTTGGCCAAGATTCGATCGCGGCCAAATGCAAACGATCCGCATCTTTCTGGCGAGCGTAACGAACACTTCGCTCGATCGCTCGATCAATCCAAGCTGATGCGGCCGAAAGCGACGGTCGCTCTTGCGATTCCCGCTGCAAGAGTCCGATTGCGATTTTCGCAAAGCCAAAGGCCGTTCCTGCGTTCTTGTCGGAATTCGCTAAAAGCTCAGCCTGGTCTAAACGATTCACGGCACCAGGCAGATCCTTAGCGCGAATCAGTTGGCTAATCTCAAGCTGAATTAAGTCGAACGATGGATGGGGCGCGACGGCTTGCGTGTCAGGGACTTTTTGTCCCGAGGCGACAATCGCGGCTTCAGCTCGATACTCCCAGTAGGAACCAAACTTGTCTGCAATTTGCTTTTTCATGGCTAAGATGGAATTCAAGTCTTCTGGTTTAGATTTTCCATTCGATTGTCCTTCCTGCCATTCTGAGATTTGGATTTGCATCGCAACCAGGCCAATATCGGGAGACGCCACTACCGCTTTCGCACGCCCCAGCCAAGACTTAGCTTCATCCGTCCGCTTCGCCCGGAGGTGAATCGTCGCGACAAGTGCAACCGCTTGGTCTAGCAGCGCATCGTTGTTCAGCGTCTTAAGCCAAGCAGGTAAATTTGCAAGTGCATCCGCTTCCTGATTGGCGGCCACCAGACAACGGAACCGTGTGAATTCTAAATCGTCGCGACCTCCCCAGTCGGATTCCAATTGATTGCGAAGCTCATCGATTCCGGCCAGTGCTTCCGTACTGGCGGCGATCGCGTCGTCACTCGCAACCGAATAGCATTGACTGCGTAGAAGCATCCCATCGATCTTCAGAAGTCGCAATCGGTTGCGAAGCCCCGCCGCATCACGAGCAAGCTGTTTTGCGTCGGCCTTCGGGTTGGATAGATTTCCAAGCGACAGGTCGGCAAGTTCACCAAGCAATGTTTCGCAGCGATCCGCGAGTGTTCTGAGTGACTGCAAGGCGTCGTCGCGAGGCACCAGATTGGCGGGTGTTGATTGATAAAGGGCCACGGCACGACTGGCCAGCACGTATCGCAATCGTTCGACGTGATAGTTAACCCACAGCCCATCTAAAGTCTTTGATTGGTTGCCGATAAAACGATCCCGTAGCGACTCGGCATTTTGAATTGCTTTCGAGATTGCCGATGCCGCTTGTGCATCGCGTTCGACCGTTGCTTCAAGCAGCCATACCGTTCGTTTGGCGACTCGAACTGGATCATTCTTGGTAGATGCGATCGATCGCTCGCAAAAAGCGATGGCGAGTTCATACAACCCCGACCGTTGCAAACCGAGCACCGTGTTGTGCTCAATGGTCTCGCTATCGTCAACGACCCCGACCCGCGTCGCCTCAGCCGACAGCAATGGCGATATGCCAACACACACGATGAAGCTGATGGCCGTCAAGCAACCTAAAATGCAGCAACGCGGTTTAAAAACCAATATCGTCGGTTCATCCTTGAACATCACTCATCGTCCATGCAGGCGACACGTTCCGTCGGAACACTTTTTGCCTGCAATGCGATATCGATTCTTCGCGACGAACTTATACAAAAATCGCCAAAGTGGCATCGTTCCAGGCAGGTGCAGGAACGGTGCTAACGGATACAACAATGGCAGTCGACGCGAGAGATAGCGAAGTGCATCTGCACCGCCGTAACGTCGACCATCGTCGGATGCCACCCACATTTCTTCCATCATTTGGTCGAAAGTCAGGTCGGGGAAATTGCTGGCCACCGAAGTGTCGTGAAGCGAAACAAAACGAAGCCGATCTCGAAAATTGATCTTCCGAAGAATCTGGATGGAGGAGCTACAGAATCGACATTCACCATCGAAAATGACAGTATCGATTGAGCAATTCGAACTCGAACGGGTTGTAGCGACAGCGTTTTCCATGATTCGAATAGTATTATAGCCCTTCTGCAGGCAACCGCACCATCAGTATTGGACTGCCAATTCAATCTAAGTTTAACCCAACGTTGTGGTCGGATTCGAACATTCCTACAATTCGGTTGTCTCAAAACCCAATTTAACGTCGTTTAGCCTTCGGCTACGATTTTACAATTTAGAAAGCAAATTCATGATTCGTGTCGGAATTGTTGGAGCATCGGGTTATACCGCCATTGAGTCCATTCGCTGGCTACTGCGGCACCCCAATGTTCAGATTACCGCGGCCACGAGCCGACAAGGCGATGGCAGCCCGATTTCGAACATGCATCCGGAGTTAGAGCAACGCCTCGAGCTCGGCGTTGAGGACCTTTCGCCAAAACAGATCGCCGAGCGATGCGATGTAGCCTTTTGTTGTTTACCTCACGGCGCCTCAGCCCATCAGTGCATGGAGCTCCTCGAGGCTGGCTGCAAGGTCATCGATCTGAGTGCCGACTATCGATTGGGAACGCCACAGCTTTATCATCAATGGTACGGCGAAACGCACCCGGATCCATCGCGACTTGGCTCCACTCCCTATGGTTTACCTGAGCTGTTCGGATCTCAGCTTCAAAATGCAACCTTGATAGCGAATCCCGGCTGCTATCCCACGTCGGCAATTTTGCCACTGGCCCCTCTTTTAAAAGAGTCGATCATCGAATCGACTGGCATTGTTGTCGATAGCAAAAGCGGCGTCAGTGGCGCCGGTCGTACACCGAAGCTTGGCAATTTGTATGTCGAGTGCAATGAAAGTTTTTCAGCCTACTCGGTTGGTAATCATCGTCATCAGCCCGAGATCATCGATATCCTCGGTCGCTTTACAGGACATGATCCCGAACTCGTTTTTACTCCCCATCTTGTTCCGATGGAACGCGGTATTTTATCGACGATCTATGTAAGACCTAAACCCAAGGTGACGGCGAATCAAGTGCGAGATTGTTTGCAAGCGTTTTACGCGAAGAAGCCCTTTGTTCGAATTTTGGCCCACCTGCCAGCAACGAAGAATGTCACCAGGACAAACTACTGCGACATCGCGGTTCGTGAAAACGGTGGCTGGGTGATCTTGATTTCAGCCATCGATAACCTCGTCAAAGGTGCCTCCGGGGCAGCGGTTCAAAACATGAACTGCCTATTCGGGTTAGACCCTACGCTGGGGTTAATCCCATAGCCGTTAGTCAATATTTGAAGAGCTCTCCATGAAGTTCTCACTCAAGGATCGCCTGCTTAGCTTTCGCCATGCTTTTGCCGGACTCGGAATTCTCGTTGCCACCCAACACAATTTTCGAATTCACTTGACCGCTGCGATTCTGGTTTGTGCCCTGGGATTGGCCCTCCGCCTGACGATTCATGAATGGTTATGGATCGCAATGTGCATCGTGTTCGTTATGGTAACGGAAGCTGCGAACTCAGCCATTGAAAGTCTCGGGAATGCGATTACGCGCGAGCCAAACGAGCATATTCGCGTGGCCAAGGATATCGCAGCCGCCATGGTCTTGATCGCATCGATTGCTGCCGCCGGAATTGGGATGGTGATTCTTGTGCCAAAGGTTTGGAACTTGATCTGAGTTTTGTTGCGCTGGAGTCCAGGCTTTAGCCGCATTTTCATGTGTTACGGAAAATGCGCCTAAAGGCTGTACTCCAACGAATTTGCGATCAAGTTTAAGTCCAAAGTGGCGCTGTCCAGCTGCTGTCCAGCTCGTGCTGCCTCGACCCATTACTTACTCTTTGAGAAGACACTCGGATCGACGATGTTCAAATAGTGGCCGTGATCAGCCGTTACAATGACAAGCGTCTCTTTCCAAGCGTCATGCTGCTCAACCCACTTAAAGATTTCCGCCACAGCCGCAGCACCGGAAAGGACCGCGCCGATTGAGCTGTCGATATTGTTAGCGTGATTGGCCCAATCGACGTCTCCTGCTTCGACCATCAACCAAAATCCTTTCGGATTTTTTTCCAGTACTCGCAAAGCCGATCTCGCGAAATCGGCCAGTACTGGGTTCTCATTAACGTCGGCCGAGGAATACACTTCCGCGTCGCGAACATCTTGAACAGGTTTGAAATCGCCGTTCGCGGTTCGAAACGGGAGATGCCCTTTTTCAACCCCAAAGAAGCCGAGGAGTCTCGTCCCATTGGCAATTGCAATATCGGTCGCCTGCTCCAAAACTTCCCGCCCACTCTTTTCGCTAGTTCGCATGGCCACGGTATAACGACGATCCGATCGCGATTGAATGGTTTCGCGATCTTCATCGGTCAAGTAGCGATTGCCGGGAACAAAATTTTGACCTTGGCCTTTGTTGCTCTCGGTCGTTTCACCCCATCCCCCTCCCATGACAACATCCAAGCCAGGCAACGGTTCTTTGGGGTGGGCAATTGAAGGAAGTCCAATCATATCGCGCGTCAAATCTTGGAAATCATCGCGGCTAACGTTGTGGGCATAGGCCGCCGCCGGCGTAGCATGACTGATCGGCACAGAAGTCACAGCACCGACGGACATCCCTTTTTCGCGTTGGACCCAGTGTGCAATCGTTTCCGCTTTCTTGAGATCGTGCGATACATTGACCGAACCGTTGAATATCTTGACACCCGCAGTCATCGACGACGCTGATGAGGAAGAATCGGTATAGGCGTGCGGTGAAACCTTGGAACGGCCGATCGGGTATTCGAAGTCTTTAGCAATGGCCCAAGGAGTGGTTCCAGCCAAACGTGGATCGTAGCCTCCGTACTGTTTGACAGGGCTGTCGGTTAGGTTTTGGAGATCCATATTTCCATCAAGCCCTTCATCGTGCGGACTTGTTACGAAATACCCAAAGTCGGTTTCAACGCCACGGTAATCTTGAAAAACAAGGCCTTGGCCCCGACCTTCCTTGTAAGTCACTTCGCCTTTGGCATGCGTTGCCGCCGCCCATGTCGTCTGCCAATCCATCCCATCAAAGACGACAAGAATGACATACTTCTTCTGGCCACTTTCAATGGCTGCTCTTTGAAGGGCATAGACGTCGGTTTGGTCGCCATAGTCGGCTTCGGGGTTCAATGTCGACTCGGGAAGTCGACCGTAAAGTTTCTCTAATCGATCTGCATCGCGGTAGACACTCCCCTTGCCGAAGTAGGTCTGAAACGAACCACCAAATGTGTAAATCGGAACGAGTCGGTTTGAGTGATTCGTCCACCCACTGTACGACTTAGGCTTAGCTCCCCAGTGGCCCCAATTGGCTGTTTTCGATTCGATAGCATCGATTTGAAGTTGCGCAATCCTATCGACGGCGGTCACCGCGGCATGTTCTTGAGCCAATGCGTAGATCGAGCTAAGCAAAAAAAAGAATCCCGCCCAAGCAAAACGCTTTGGAAGAATGCTTCTCCGCAACTTTTCCATTAAGGCATACCGCATATTCAACGTGAAGCATAAATTCGACATAGTTCGCACAGCTTTGTAGATGCAGGTCTTCCGGTCAGAATTGGAGTGCCCACAAACTTTCCCGAATGATTAAGGACTGAATAGAGTAACGGATAAACTACGTTCATTCGACATTTTAGTCGAGATTCTACGCTGCCGTATGTCGAAAACAAATGTGCGTATTTGACACGGAAGTCTTTTCATCCCATTCCTTGCCGTTTTGGTCAACATTCACTGTTGGAGACTTCGATGCGAACCTTTTGGTTGAGTTTTGTCGCTGGAGTAATTTGTGCGTTTTGCGTGGAAGTCCAGGCAGCAGACCTCTTTAGTCTGGGCGGCGGCGATGTTGCCGAAGAAAGGCTACCCGAGCCAGCCCCAGCCCCAATGCCTTTGCATAGTCCAAATGGCTCGAGCAGTTCGAGCCCCAATCGAGTGCAACATGCGGATGTCCTTAAAGCGAGCCGCGTCGCCCGAGCCAAGCAAGTTGCCCAACATCGTCTGGACATGGAGATGATGTCCCGCTGGCATGGCATCAACAATGGTCGTCCCAACGTTAACGCTGGCTTCATTTTCCTGACACCACAACCGACGGGCTATCGTTGGCACGGCTATTCGTATGGAAATTACGCCCAGCCATACTACGGTTACAGCATCCAATAAATTTCTGATAGCCTCAACCACGATGTTGGAGCGAGGACCCAGCGGTGACTTGCTGCTACAATAGCGCTCTCTTCATTCGTTTTCAGTTCCTCGCTGTTTATAGAGAGTTCCTCATGGCCCGCACCGCGATTATTTTTGGACTTTTGTTGGTGAGCGTATCGCTCGCAACCGTTGCCTACAATCAAGGATTCAAAAGCCCAACCGTTTTTATTCCAGCCGGATTTGGTGCCTTGATCGCACTTTGTGGCGTGATCGCCTTGAAAGATAGCCTTCGCAAACATGCGATGCACTTGGCAGCAATGGTTGGACTGCTTGGCGGCATTGGTAGTTTGGGAATGGGGGGATCGATGCTTGCCAAGTTAGGAACCGATAAGGCTCCAACGCCTGACAAGTTAGCGTCCTTCGCTGCGACCGCCATTCTTTGCCTGGTTTTTGTCGCTCTCTGCGTTCGATCGTTTATCCAAGCCCGCAAGAACCGCGCTTAGTCGAAAGAGCCAGGCTCAAATTTTATCTGGACTCTGACCATCGTTCGTATTCTGAACTCGCTTGTATTGCCTACGCGTTACCTCTCCCACGTCTTCGTGGGAGAGGTCGGGCTCTCAGGCCCGGGAGAGGGCCGCATTTTCCGTGGGGCAGGAGAAAACCCTCTCCCGGCCGCTACCGCGTCCGACCTCTCCCGCAAGCGGGAGAGGTTACGATGAATTTTGACGAACTCGTTAGCTTTTTCATGCTTCACAATCTCCCAGGCATATTTAGCGTCGCAGGCTTAAAAGCGACCAATTACTGCAAGCCCGCAAGAAATTCCTCTGGGCTAATGCCGTATCGATCGAGCACCACCAGCAAGAGATCGCTAATGTGCTCTGGCTTGCCTCGACGCCCTGAGGAAGCGGTATCCGCGACTCCATTAGCGTAAACCGAGCTCTGCAGCGTTTTTTCGACTTTGACAATACTTGCCTTGGCCGAAGGGGCTTCGATACCAAGTGGGACGCGTGTCGGAGGGACCGCTACCGTCGGGGGATTAACTGCTTCTGGTTCTGCCCAGCTAAAAGTAAGCTGAGTCATTGGGCTGCTTAGCAAAGTGGACATGGCAAAGATCCGGGCAAAATGGTGAAATGAACTGTTCATCCCATCATTCGCCGGACCTTGGACACGTCTGGTCACACCCAACAAAAAATCTTTTTCGGGGCTACTGAAGAACCGCTTCTTTGGCCTTTTTACCCTTCTTTGCCGGAGACTGGGCAGGTTCTGGTTCTCCGTCAAAGGCCTTGTTTCCAAAGGCGGCACGCGGCGGATCGGCGGTCTCTTTGAATTCGCTTCGCAATCGTTCTAACTCGGTATGCAGTTCTTTGACCGTCGCTGCATAAGCGGGATCGTTGTAGAAATTCTTTGTCTCCTGGGGATCCTTCTGCCGATCCAACAGCTCCCAATCGTTTACGTCCGGCTTGTAGTAGTGAACGAGCTTGTATCGATCGGTGATGACGCCATAGTGAGGTCGAACGCGGTGCGGCACCGGAAACTCGTAATAGTGATAGTAATGGCTTTTTCTCCAATCGGCCGGAACCGAGCCTTGGCAAAGTGGAACGATACTACGGCCCTGCATATCGCTTGGACTGGACTGCTTGGCAATATCGATAAACGTTTGGGCGAAATCGAGCACCGAAACGATTTGATCGCTCTTGCCACCCGGCTTCGTCACGCCTGGCCAGCGAACTACGAGTGGCGTGCGAAGCGATTCTTCAAAGATCCAGCGTTTGTCGAACCAGCCATGTTCGCCTAGATAAAAGCCCTGATCGGAGGAAAGCATGACCACGGTGTTCTTGGAAAGCCCTTCTTGATCCAGGAAGTCGAGCATTCGCCCGACATTTTCGTCGACCGCTTTCACGCACGCGAGGTAATCGTGCATGTATCGATTGTAACGCCACCGAACAAGCTCTTTACCGCTGAGCTTGGCTTTCTCGTAGGCCTCATTACGTGGACCATAGTATGCGTTCCATTCTTTAAGCTGCTCCGGGGTTAAATTGTTGGTAGGTTTCAACTTCGCATCGGTATCCGTAAAAGTACGATCGATCCCCATGTCATGATCGCTGACGGCTTTGCTGCGCCCAGCGTAGTCGTCGAATAGCGTGGCCGGCTCAGGATAATTGCGATCGTTATCCCATCCAAGATGACGAAGGGCAGGAGCCCATTCGCGATGCGGAGCCTTCTGTTGGCACATGAGCATGAAGGGCTTTGTCTTGTCGCGATTCTTCAGCCATTCAATCGAGAGATCATTGATAATGTCGGTCGTGTAACCTGAATGTTTAACATCCTTCCCGTTGTCACTCATCGGCGGGTTGTAGTAAATTCCTTGCCCCGGCAAGATGTGCCAGTAGTCGAACCCGACCGGGTCGCTAATAAGATGCCACTTTCCGATCACAGCGGTTGAATACCCCGAGCTTTGAAGAATTTTAGCAAACGTATTCTGGGAGCTATCAAACTTGCTATTGCTGTTATTGTAGAAGCCATTCATGTGCGAATACTTGCCGGTCAAAATCGTAGCCCGGCTGGGTCCGCAAATGGAGTTCGTCACCAAGCAGCGATTGAATTGCATCCCTTCCTTGGCAATCCGATCGATGTTCGGCGTCTCCAACAACTTCCGCTCGTCGCCATAGGTACTGATCGCTTGACACGTTAAATCGTCGGCGAAGATGAACACGATATTGGGGCGATCGTTCTCAGCAGCGAGACTTGATTTCTGGGCAGTCAAGGTAAGTGCAAGTGTTACGCAAAGGAATATTCGATTGCGGTCAGTCAGCAACATGGCGAGTCTTTCGATCAAGAAGAAAGCAGCGGGAGGGATTATGGCTAATAGTTTAGTCGTTGTTCCACACATACGCAAAACCCAGCCAAACAGTGGTTACCCACAAAATGGTCCGTCGTTCCGAAAATGGCGATCAGCTAGCTGGACAGCGCTAGGTTGTGCTGGAGTCCAGGCTTTAGCCGCTTTTCGCGCATCCAAGGTGCTCGGCGCCTAAAGGCTGTACTCCAACAGGGTTGCGATCGATTATCAAGTCCAACGTGGCGCTGTCCAGCTAGGCTCGGTTTCTAAACGAACCGATAGTCGACTTTAGAAACAAAGCTTAACCGGTCAGCGTCACTTTGAATCAAATCACCAATGATTCGTGGCGTTATCAAAACTATGAGCCGTTTTGGCGTTAGTCACGGTTTTCAGTGCAAGAGCCGCGGTTAACGCCGTTCGGCTGATTCAAAGTGTCGATGTCCAGTTAAACGCCCGTTTGACTGGCGCGATGGAAGGCTTCAATTGCTCCCCGCAATTTATCGCTTTTCAGTGTATTGGTAATCAACACTCGGTCCGTCGTGATTTCTTCTTTGTCAAAAACAGGTGAACGAACATTCAAGCTCGGTTTTTCAAAAATGATGGAGGTGAAATGCGAAAAACCAGACCACCAATCAGCACAAGCATTGATATGAAAAATTCGAGTCGCTCGCTTCAGCAAACAAAGATCGGAAACCACCGGCATGACGTTGCCAAAGGCTCCATGTTGCGACGGATAGGGAAGGAACAGCATCCCGTAACGCTGATTTAACTCTTGTTTCAATGCGAAGCAATCAGTGGTTATCACGAGCGGAAGCTTGCATACGGGCAGAATGTGTTCTTCGATGATCGCATGAATAAGCAGCCGAGCTGGATTCGTTATTTGAAACGACGAATCCGAAAAGAAAACATCGCCACAACGAATGCTCAACGCCTCGTAAGCTGGTTGGCAAAACGAACTTTCGATTTGCAGTTCGATTGAACGATCAAACTGATAGAACTTGCGAGCAAAGTGACGAGTCCGCTCCGACATTTGAAGCCAATCCCAATTGCCAAGATTGGTTGAAATATAGAGCTCCGATTCGTCCGATGCCAAAAACTTCTGAACGCAAGCCACGGCAGCGGGATGATTCACAAAGATCTCCTCGGCGTTGCCGATCAACTCGGGATCGCCCGCACAAAAGAACGATGGGTCCTGTTCGATAACGTGAGAAAACTCGGTCTGACTGACGTCGATACGTAGCTCAGCATCCGTGTTGTGAAGCAACTCATGCAAGGCACAAAATCCGCGAATGAAATCACCCAATCCGATCGGGCTATTCACCCATCGATTCGGCGGCTTATAAACTTGGATGACGCGTTTCGTTTTCATGCGAATCGATTGTAATTCAATCAAGCTCGATCGATTGGGAACGCCAAGACGTCGGAAAGTTGTCGGCTTCCACAGGCAAGCATGGCAACGCGATCAAAACCGAGGGCGCAACCGGTCGCGTTCGGAAGCCCTGCATCCATCGCCTCCAGGAGGAAGCTGTCCTCAGGCAAGGCCGACTTACCATCGCGGATTCGATCCGCGTTGGCTTTCCGATTGCGGTCTCTCAAAACATCCCCATTGAGTAGTTCGTGATAGCCATTCGCCAGCTCGACGCCACGGAAGAACAACTCAAATCGTTCCGCGACTCGCAGGTCGTCCTTGGATAGCTGAGCGAGAGCCGCTTGCGAAGCCGGAAAATGGGTAACGAGAACTGGGCCATCATGGCCGAGCTTCGGCTGCACACTCGTCGAAAAGATCAGATTCACCCAGTCATCCCAATCGTCGGACCAAGTTGGTCTATCGACGACGCCGAGATCAATAGCCCGTTGTGCCAGTTCCGCGATCGTTGCCACGCGAACATCCAGACCCGTTTGGTTGTGGAAAGCTTGAACATATTGCAATCGTTTGCATGGAGCCGTATCGAGAAGCAATCGCGTCAAGTCGTCCAGCAAGGATAGCCCTGCCTCAAGATCATCACCAACGCGATACCATTCCGCCATGGTAAATTCCGGATTGTGATGCGTGCCGCGTTCACCCGCGCGAAAGACGGGTCCAACTTGGTATATTTTCTGCATCCCGCAGGCCAGCAATCGCTTCATGGCTGCTTCGGGGGACGATTGAAGATACCATCGTTTCGGCATGTCGGCTTCAGGCCATGCCATCTCCAAACTCAACAAATCGATATGCCGATCAATCACCGTGTCGCGTGAAAGGACCGGGGTTTGCACTTCAACGAAACCTTGGTCATCAAAGAAGCGGCGTAGTTTCTTTAGAAGCGTTGCACGATGCTCCAGGAATTCGATGCGTGCTGATGACCGAAATGGTTGTTCCAAAGTGACTCACTTACTCAAATCTCAAAAGACCGTATTTTTTTCGTCCACTACGAAGAACCATGACACTTTCGCCCGCAAGATCTTCACGCGTTAGCATTCGATCGACCGCTTCGATCCGAACATTGTTAACATAAATTCCTCCCCCCTCGACGGCTCGACGAGCTTCGCCTTTCGACTTCGCCAATCCAGCCGATACGATGGCATCGACAATCGGCAGACCTGGTGCGTCAAGCTGCATGATCGGCAACGCGCAACTGGGAACATCTTCAAAAATAGCCAATAGATCGCGATCGCTTAGATTCTCAATCGATCCTCCGAAAAGTACTTGCGTCGCTTGCTGTGCAGCCGCTAGGTTTGCATCGCCATGGACCAATTTCGTCAACGATTCAGCTAAGTATTTTTGAGCCGTTCGCTCATGAGGTTTTTCTGCCACGGCTTTCTGCAACTCATTCCATTCTCCTTGAGTAACGTCCGAGAGAAAGCGTAGAACCATCAATACATCGGTATCTTCGACGTTGAAAAAGTATTGATAGAACTCGTAGGGACTGGTTTTCTCAGGCGAAAGGTAGATTGCTCCTCGCTCCGTCTTCCCCATCTTGCGACCATCACTTGTCAGCAACAGTGGGCATGTCATCCCGTAAAGCTGCTCACCCAACATGCGACGACCGAGGTCGATCCCCGCAGTAATATTGCCCCATTGATCACTGCCGCCGATTTGCAATCGGCATCCGTGGTGCTTGGCCAAATAAGTGAAATCATATGCTTGCAGAAGCATATAACTAAACTCGGTGTAGCTTAACCCAGAATCCGCACGCTCGAGCCGGTTCTTCACAGACTCCTTGGATAACATTACGTTAACCGGAAAGTTCTTGCCTACATCACGCAGAAAATCGAGATACGAAAAGCCCTTCATCCAGTCGTAGTTGTTGATCAAGACAGCCGCATTCGGGCCGTCGAAATTGAGAAAGCTTCGCATCTGACCTTCAATACCAGCCACGTTTTTCTCAAGCGTTTCTTTGTCAAGCAAATTTCGCTCATCCGATTTTCCGCTTGGATCCCCCACCATACCTGTTGCGCCGCCAACCAATGCCACCGGCCGATGACCCGCTTGTTGAAATCGACGGAGCAATGTCAGTGGCAAGAGCGAACCGACGTGCAATGAATCGGAGGTCGGATCGAAACCGGCATAGACAACCGTTGGCTTGGCACACAACTTTGCAATACCATCGGGATCGGTGCTTTGATGAATCAAGCCGCGCCAAGTAAGTTCGTTGAGGATGTCGCCTGAATTCATTGTTACCAATACTATCTGTATTTGAGTTATCGAAAGGAAGATTGAGATTTGATCGCCAACTCGGCCCAACGCAAATCGTCGGCCGTAGTAAGCTTAAAATTCATTCGGTTGCCACCAACCATGCGAACACGATGGCCGATCGCTTCGACCAAAGTCGCATCATCCGTCGGGTGAGCATCTTTGCGGTCGGCGTAGGCTTGGGCGAGCCAGTCGCGACGAAAAACTTGTGGTGTCTGCGCTTGATAGAGTCGCTCACGCGGCACCGTCGCTTCGATCCAACCAGCCGTATCGCTTCGCTTGACCGTACCGACGATGGGCTCGCCGAGTATCGCCGCGCCATGTTCCCGCGCTGCTTCGAGAACTCGATCAAAATCATCGCGAGCAATGAGGGGTCGAGCTGCATCATGGACCGCGACGAATGCCGTGTCGGAAGAAACTTTGGCCAGGGCGTTTTCAACACTCTGCCAACGCTCATCGCCGCCCAATGCCAACTCGATGCCCATCATGGCAAGGGTCCCCGCGAACTTCGCTTTCACCATTTCTCGATCCTCTGGATGGATCGCTAGTATGACTTGCGCTATCGATGGATGATTCGAGAACATGGTCGCACTGTGTTGCCAGACAGGTTTTCCAGCCAAAAGTGCAAACACCTTTTTGAGGAGCGGTTGGCCAAAACGACTGCTACGGCCAGCGGCAGCCAAAATGATAGCGGTATCTTTGGACATAAAGGAGTCGAATTCTCGAAGAAAATTGGCTAGCTAAACAATTGGTTTCGGAATCCAGACCGGAAACGGTGTGGACGTGAGGTGGACATTTTGTCAGACTCTTCAAACCTGACAACCAACCTAGTTTCAAAATGTTGTCTAAGCCCACGGAATTGGTAACCGAGTGAAGGATCTGCTCGACTATATCCGATTTAACGAACACCATTTCCCGGTTTCCCCGGAATTGGCTCATTCGTACATGCAACGCGTGAGCGATGGCTATGACAAGATGCAGCAATGCAAAATTGTCATCGCCGGGCTTGCAAGGAACGTGGGTTCGATCTTGCCGGCGACCATGCTTCGGATGGAACTGCTTG
>JANOAI010000635.1:0-16333 GCA_031411055.1 Pirellulaceae bacterium | reverse complement strand
CAACGGGACAGGCCTGCGAACTGAATCGTAGTCAGCTCCAACTCTCATCAGATGAGTACGAACGAATCAATGGTCGATGGCCTTCGAGCAACCTTCGAGAGCTATCGACAAGATCGTATAGCGTCCCGACATGCCCCGTCGACGGTCGCCCTTATACTATTGATCGAAATGGCATCGTGCAGAGCCATGGACATGCAAATCCGTAAGCTTTTTCAGCCAATTCCGAGTGTCTACACTGAAAATGGCAAAAACGTTTGCACGCCCTGAATTTGTAACCTAGGGTTCAGTAACAAGCTCGATCTGGATAGTGAAACGGTTCGGTTTGGCCCAACTCCTATTCAAGTTACCGCATCGCAATGTGCGTTCACAATCTTATCCCCATAAAGAAAGTTATCGAAAATGGCAGTCCGTTCTCGAATTAAAAGCCGCCGTGGATTCTCTCTGATCGAAATTATCGCTGCCGTTGTGATTCTCGCGGTGGTTGCAACAGCAACCGTGGCAACCATCACCCCATTGCGTGAAAAATCACGATCCAAGATCGATCAACAAAACATCGCAAAACTGAACGGAACCGTTCAGGCTTATTACATGGAATACGGCGCCTATCCTGATCGCAATCTCACGATTCTCAGAACGCGTGGTTACACGAGCACTGCGACCCAACCCACGCCGTACGGTGGCAACTATCAGTGGGATACCACTAAGTTGTCGGTTATCAATCCAAACGCACCAGCCACTCCGTAATATTGGTTTTGTCAGGGTGATCTGAGTCGCCATTTCAGGGAAGTAGCAAAAGCATGTTGTTGCGGCAAGCAAAACGAGATGGATTCTCTTTGATGGAAGTCATGGCGGTGGTGGTTGTCTTAGCCATCGCCGCCGTAAGTAGTCAAATGCTCGCCCCTTCTAACGCGCTCCGATCATTGGAGTCAGCGACAGAGTCGAGAAAGCTCGTCGCAGCTCTCCGCATGGCGAGAAGTACCGCCGTTATCCAGCAGCTTCCCATTCGTGTTCGATTGCTTGGCGCCAATCGAAGTGTGACCGGATATGTAATTGAGCAACAAACAGGCGCAAACTATTCTCCTATTGCTCCGACCGAGACATGGACGATGCAATCGACCGTTTCGAGCAATGCGATGAGCGTGGTGTTTGCTCCAACTGGTACCGCCGACAATGCTCTGCAAATTGCGTTTCAAACTGGTCGTCAAACGCACCAAGTGTCCCTTGTTCCAGCGACAGGGGCTGTAAATTATGCAAAACAGTAGTCCGCTGAAGATCACAAAGCCGCCGCGATTTCATCGCAATGCGAAACGCCGTGGCACCTCGTTACTGGAAGTAATGGGAGCCACAGTCTGTGCTACGCTTCTTCTCGTACCTACGGCAACCATGTTGAGCGATTCCCATCGCTGGTCAGGACGTATGGAACAGCAAGCTGAGCTCTCGACCCTGGTTGATAGTTGCGTCAGCCAAATCGAATTTGAACTCGCGGGCAATTTTCAATCGGGACAAAGAAGCGACAGTTTTTCGAGTTTTGGCGTTCCCAAATCACGATACACAGCCACTTGGACCGACAGAGTCGCCCAAGGAGGAATCCCTGGAAGATTCATGAGTATCGACATTACAGCTTGGGTCGATATGAACTCGAATCAACAATATGACGTTGGCGAGCCACGTCACCTCGTTAGCTCTGGTTTGGCTCGCCGGCGATAGGGGAATAGATATGAAGTCGAAACAACAACGGAATCCCCGAAACGGCCTGTCTCTGATGGAAGTCATTGCTGGTTTAGTTTTAACGACCCTTCTTTTGGTGCCGATGCTCGGACTATTGAGAGCGTCGGGACAGATATGGCGACAGTTCGAATCCGGCCATGGAGCTGTCACCGTTCGTCAATCCGCGATTCAAGAAATCAAACGCCGTGTCGATGGCGCGACGCGACTGGTTGCTGCCAGTCGAACGCAATTGCGATTTCAAGGACCAGCCGGTGACAATCAGCGAATCTATCAAACAGGAAACCAAGTCTTCTGGCAACATGCTGGACTCAATGACCTCATTGCAGTCGGAGTTGGCCCGATTCAGTTTCGACAGGTTTCTGGAAGCGGATCGCCTTCCCAAGGGGATCTTGTCGAGATTCGCGTTGCGAACCTGTCTGGTACCAACATCGCCAATGGCACATCTATCGGATTGATTTGGCTTCGTTCCGGTGTCTAAGCGAACGGCTCAGCCAATACGGCCTGGTCTCAACGTTTGCTGAAAAACCTATGAATAAAGGCTCCGCGTGCGCGAATTCAAAATCGAGCCGTGGATTCGTGCTCGGGTCACGGGCTCGCGGAAACCCGAGAACATTTATTGGTTGTAGCGGTTCTAACGGTCGTAGCTGAGATGACTTTTAGCGGAACATGGACTAGCTCACCGATTTACCGACGCGCAACCAACGGCAAGCTACCTTTCTCAGTTGACCGTTTTCATTTGATTGCTCGACTATGTTCTCATTGATCAAAATTAAGTCCGTTGCGTGTCGCAAGACACGGACCCCCATGCGCTGGCCGTACGCTGGGCAACGCCACGGTTACGCGTTGCTCATTTGCATGTTCGTCGCATTCTTATGCAGCGTCGCCGTTCTTGGGATTTTAAATACCGCTCGCTTTGAAACGCTGGAGCAATCAGCCAAACAACGTGGGGCCACTGCCAGTTGGGCGGCAAAGGCAGGGATCGAGCGAGCAGTCGGTCTGTTGTTGGATTCACCGAACCTTCGCGGCACGCTTCCGCGAATCCTCGTTCCACAGACCAACGGCGTGGCGGTGGATGCCACCATCCAGCAGAGCGGCCAATCGCTGACGGTAACGGCTACCGCCACCTTAGGTAACGTCTCCAAATCGGAGCAGTTGACTTTTACCGTAGCGCAGCTCCAGCAACGAATCTCGGCGTTGTCAAACTAATCCCCAACTCCAAGACTTCATCCACCTCATCATGGCTACTTTGAAATCCAAGCTCAAAACCAACAAGACCGCCGTCATTTGGCTCGATCGCGAAAGGTTGGTTTTGGGGCTGCCCTCTGAAGCAAATCAAATATCTGTATACACTGTTGATTGGAACAGTGAAAAGTTGAACCTGGAATCGCTCGAGGCGGTTCAGAAACTTACTGGCAGCTTGTCCACGCTCGCTAAGCAGCATAATTTGACGAAGTTTACCATTCGGTTGTGCTTGGCTGATTCCTTAGCCGTCACGCGCGTTGTAACGGGAGACTTGGACTCGGTCGAGATAGAATTGGAACAACTCAAAGTTCGTAGCCAACTCTACATTTCGTTGGGGCTCGGAAAGAAGCTTACCGGCAACTATCAAACCAAGCTTGATCATCAAACCGAGTATGCATTGACGACGATCGTCAACCAACGGATGCTCCAAGCTATCTACGGCGCCTTCCTCAGTGCAAAGCTCTCGATCGAGTCGATCGAACCAATGGCCATTTCGTTGACGAATGCCTTTGGACTCCTTGGACTCGACAGTGATCGTCCTGTACTTTACGGATCGATCCATGAAAATCATTGCGATCTTGGAATCTCGCGGAGCGGGCGTCTTATGTTGGCGTACCCAATCAGCGGATTCAAAGAACCTGGCGAGGTTGCCAACCAGATTAAGTCCAATCTTGTCCGCTTGCAGCGATTTTGCCAACGCGTTCGGGGGCAAGAAAACCGGCCGCTCGAGACAATCTACTTGTTTGGCGAATCGGAATCGATTCAGAAACTCACGGCATCGCTCAAGCTGAACGAGACCCCCATTCAAGTCGTTTCGATGTCGTTACCTGATGGGTTAAAATTTGAAAAGGCAGAGGGAATATCCGACGCGATACTGGTTACCTTGTGGTCGGCTATTTCTTGTAAGAGAGACAGTGCAAGCGATCCTCCGGTCCCCGACCTCTTGGAACAACTGCAGTTGCTTCAAAGCAAACCACTTTCACAGCGTTTGGTAACCCATTTCGCACCCACGATTGCGGCAAGTCTTCTCATCTTGGCGACGCTTGGGTTGACGTTCATCGACCATCGTTACGTCGTGACCAAGAAGTTGCAATCCGAAGCAACGATTGCTGAAGCAGCTGCGTACGAATTTGAACTCGAGGAGTGGGAAGCAAAAAAACACTTTGTTGAAAGCTACCGAATCCTCGACGAGCAACGTCGAGACTCGTCATGGAAAGAGCTAGTTGGGCAGATTGCGCCATGCCTCCCATCGAACGCCAGACTTGAAGCATTGACGGTTTCTGATGATTCCACCATTAGTCTTCGCGGCTCGATGTTCAAAGAAGACACGACCTACGAGATGCTTTCGGCACTGAAACAACTGCCAGCCATTGCCGAGGTCTCGCTCGAGTCGGTGAACACCAACGGCGATCTAACGAAGAAGCTTCAATTCGAAGTCAAATGTCGATTGTTCAAATCTAAATCGCCCGCAACGCCTTCCGTCACCAATCTCACACAACGCTAGCATTCAGGCACTCGTAAGGTTAACCATGAGCAAAATACGTAGCGTTTCAACGACTTCCGACCCACTTCGCCTGATCGGAAGAGTCTCAACAATCGCTTCTTTCGGATTATTCGTCATTCTCGTCGTAAATTATGTCGATGCAAGAATGAAGAACGCCCAACAAGTCAAGAACCAAGAGCAACTGATTGCCGAGAGCAGCGAACAGCAGATCCTGCTCGAGCAATTCAAAGCGGAAGCTTCAAAATGGGACCAAGAGATTGAACAGTTGAATCAACGGGCAATTACCGAGGAGGAGATCGCCAGCATTCAAGATAGGCTGATTGAATTAGCTAAGAAACATGGGTGTACATTAAAAAAGGTTTCTCCCAGAAACGTGTACGTGCGACCGCTAGTTGAAAGGAATCCTACGAACGCCGCGGAACATCGCGATGAAACTTCAGGCTTGCCTGGTAGTCGAAGAGAATTCGAGGTTCATGAAGCAGGATTGACGCTGAGTAGCGAGGGCGACTTTCAAAACACGCTTCGGTTATTAGATGCGATCAAGAATGCAAACTGGTTGACATCAACGCACCAGCTCGTCCTTCGACGTGATCCAGTCCAAGCTTCGATCCTGGCAATGGAACTGGAACTCAATTTTTTGAGCCTGAAACATAAATCGGAAAAGAATCTTTAAACGAGGAAGTCGGCGCTAAGCGAAAAATCCATGGACGGATACGAAAAGAATTGGTTGAAAAGCATCGCTTGCACTACCCTTCAATGTTGTTGTGCATTCGTCGTTTTGCTTACCAATTCGATCCAAGGGCAGATTCCAACGACTAGCGAACTCAAAGCTGAATCGATCGCGCCAGGGGCTCCGCTGATACGGTCTTTTGATCAAATCCTCGATCGCCGCGGCAACGTGATCTTCCGCGATACGCAGTTGGCTCAAGTCATTTACACGCTAAGCCAACAATGGGATATAAACATCGTGGCGGGCGCCGATGTGACCGGAACGGTCAGCGGTACGTTTCGCGACGCAACATTGCGAGAAATTCTTGACTCACTTTTAAGTGTCAATGGGTACGGCTATCGTGTAAACGGAAACAGCCTACTTGTTTTGAAGCAGGAACAAATCGGTCCCAATAACCCGAACTTCCGAGCTGAAACCATGCTTCTGCCGAGGAATATTAGCTCGGAAGCATTGGGCGACGTCATGCAAGCATTGAAAATCTTTTCGACGCCAAGCGGCGGTCAGCTCCAAGCCGTGCCGTCGACGAACATGTTGATGGTCTACGATACGCCCGACCGGATCCAACAGATGCGGGGCATGTTGCAAAATCTCACGGGAACGAACTCGCTACCGATTCCAGGTGTCAACGCACCCGGCATCACCGCCAGTCTCGGAACGAATAATCTCGTTCAAAACATCGCCGCGCAAGAAGATGAAATCATCACCCTGCGACCTCAATTCATTCCGGTGGCTGAACTCGCGAAAGGCGTGGAACTGGCAGTCGGATCGACAGCCAACTTCATCTCCATTGACAACGAAGAAGCACTGATGATCACCGGCAATCCCGATGCATTGCGGCGAGCATCGTGTGTAATGTCGCAGATCGATCGGCCGCGCGCTCAAGTTCGCATCACGGCGTATATCTACGATGTATCGTTAGGCGAAACAGAAAGACTTGGCTTCGATTGGTCTCAGCAGGTGTTCAGTCAGGGTGTGGATTCAAATGGGATTCCACGAAACTCAATTCGCAACGACGCTGGGTTACTGACAAGAGCTCAACCAAGCTCAATCGTCCCAAATGCAATTCCTCTTGGAACGGCGACTACGGGAGGTGCTACGGCGACGGCCGCTGCCGCTACTGGTCCGCAGTATGCTTTTCGAACGCTGACATCCCACTTCGAACTCAATACCGTTCTCCAAGCGTTGGACGACACGAAAGGGGCAAAACTATTAGCCGATCCACACGTTACGGTTGTCGATCGTCAAACGGCAAATATTAATATCGTGACCAAAATTCCAGTCCAGCAGCTAACGCAAACGCAACAAGGCGGCAGCATAGGTACAACCGCTTTTGAAGAAGCCGGCATCAAGCTCTCCGTCACTCCGAAAATTGCTTCGGATGGAACAATCTCGATGCAAGTTTCGCCCGAATTTAGTGTGCTCACGGGCTTCAACAGCAGTGGAAATCCAATCATCGATGCGAGGACGGCCACAACAGTCGTTCGAATCGCAAACCAACATACGCTTGTCATTGGTGGTCTGCGACAGAGGACCGCCGTCGAAACAGTCCGCGGCATTCCTGGTCTCATGAATTGGAAGTTTGTCGGTGCTTTGTTTCGTTCGCACACGACAGAAATGCGTGAGAGCGAACTTATCGTTTTTCTACAGCCAGAAATCATCGACTTTCAAACGACCGGTTTGCCACGTGAACAAATCGCCGTCGATCATCAACGCATCCAGCTTGGCCGAATCCCAACGTCCTGCATGGGGCCCGGGGTTCCTGATTGTCGCGATCCGCATTGCCCGCACCATCATCCACGCGGTCGCCCCAACTGCGGCTTGCCAGACGAAGGCCTCGTCTACCCGTTCGGACTATCGCCACAAAACGAAGTTCTGGCTTGCCCACCCTCTTCAACCAATATTTCCCCCACGCCAACCATTGAACAAACCACTCCCGAGCCAGCTAGTAATCAATTCAATCAAAACCAAACGTCTCCTAGCCAACTCGATCCCCATATTGCGCCTGTTTCATTGCCAACCACGAACAAGAGTTCATCGCCCCTGTTTGTGCACCCAGTCGAAGAACTCCCCTCCGTCACTCCAGCTAGCAGTTGGGCATCGACCGTAAAGCGATAGCTTCGTTCTCTGTGTTTCGATGATGGTTCGAATACGCAGGTTGATCGGAATTTGCTTGTCTCCATCGTCGCATGAATGACGTCGTGGCTTCTCTTTCACATCCGCATCGTGACAACACGTGCGACCTTAGGGTAATGTTTCTAGATAACCAAGCGCCATCGCAAAAATGTTGCGTTTCTGAGGCCACGGCACACGGAGTGTGCTTGCTGCTTTGACGCGATTCGCATTCTCGGAATTTGCTCGCCGAAATGAGGGCAAGAAACGGATGGCAAGTTACAATACTCTCGTCATACGATTGACCAAAGAGAGGTCTTAAGATCATGAAAACGTCGCTGAATTGCCTTCTTATTGCATTTGTATTGGCGAGTGGTTTAAACGCTTTTGCAGCGCCGCCCAATATCATCTATCTCATGGTCGACGATATGGGCTGGGGCGATGCGGGCTGTTACGGACAGAAGCATATCCAAACGCCGAACATCGATCGATTCGCGCGCGAGGGGACTCGGTTTACAGATGTTTATGCGGGGGCATCGGTCTGTGCGCCTTCGCGAAGTGTGTTGATGACCGGCCAGCATCTTGGCCACACGCGCGTACGCGGCAATTCAGGGATGATCGGCGGAGTCGGCGAGCAACGTCGTGTGCCATTGGAACCGGAAGACGTAACCATTGCGATGCTGCTGAAACAGGCTGGGTATCACACTGGGATGACGGGGAAATGGGGGCTCGGCGAACCGGATTCGACGGGCATCCCAAATAAGAAAGGATTCGACGAATGGTTTGGATACCTCAACCAACAGCATGCACACACTTACTATACGGACTATCTGTGGAAGAACACGGAACGTGTTGCCATCGAAGGGAACTTGAACGGACAAACGAACACCTATTCGCACGATCTTTTTGCCGAATGGACACTTGACTTCGTTCGCAGGAACAAGGACCAGACGTTCTTTCTCTATCTGCCTTGGACCATGCCGCATGGCAAGTATGTCGTCCCTAGCCTCGAAACGTATGCAGACATGGATTGGCCGCAAGACTATAAAATTCACGCTGCCATGGTCACGCGCCTCGATCGCGATTTTGGCCGCTTACAAGTTTTGTTGAAGGAACTTGGCCTCGACGAAAAGACGATTGTTTTCTTTTGTTCCGACAACGGCGGAGTTGAACGACGGGAAGGGGTGCTTGATAGTGTCGGTCCCTTTCGTGGTATGAAGACTCAACAGACCGAAGGTGGATTGCGTGTCCCGATGATCGTTCGTTGGCCCAGCAGGGTCCCGGCTGACAAAGTGAACCATACACCTTGGTATTTTGCCGACGTTCTACCGACACTCTGTGAAATCGGGGGAGCAAAGGTCACAAGCAGCATCGACGGTCAAAGCGTTTTGCCAACGTTGTTGGGAAAAGTACAACCGGAACTCGATTCACGCATGATGTATTGGGAGCAATACAGTGGCGGTTTTCAACAGGCTGTTCGCTGGGGCAAGTGGAAGGGGCATTACCTCGCAGCCAAAGAGCGTTTCGAACTCTACGACTTAACTACCGATCAATGGGAAGCTCACGATTTAGCCTCGCAACACGCCGATGTAGTGAAGCAGATCCGAGAGTTTATGATCGCCTCCCACGTGCCTTCACCGAATTGGTCTGTTAGCGCAGTTGAAAAAAGTAAGAAGAAGTAGTTCTCGGCCTCCGCATACATCGTCGATATTTCAAGCTACTTCGAATGACGAATCAGGCCAGTTTTGTTAGGATTGCAGAACGTCTATAATAATGGCGAAATATTAAGGTTTTTCCGGAGTTCACGCGTGTCATCGATTTCCCCAAGCCCATCCGATGCATTGGCGAAACTTCGTATCCAACGCGATGAACTTGACGATCAGGAGAGCAGTTGGGGACCTTTTGTACGCAAGACTCTGGTTTGGCTTTTCGTCTTAGCGTTGATTGGCGGCATTGGATTTTATTTGGTCGCATACCGAGACGTGCTGGCAAATGCTCCAAAATGGATGCAAACACCTGACGCCCTTCGATCGAAAATCGAAGTTCGACGTGCGACGATCAGCGTCGAGTCAGGGCGCGCGGCCGATGCGACCGTGGTTGCAACCGGCTACCTCGAGTCACGCCGACAAGCGAAGATTGGTGCCCGTGCTCCTGGACGTATCGAAAAAGTCAATGTCGAAGAGGGAAGTCGCGTTAAGGCGAAGGAGATTTTGGCGGTTTTAGAACATGCCGATCTCGATGCGTCGTTGGCGGCATCGGAAGCTTTGCTGGCTAGAGCAAAAGCGGAAATCGGTGAACAACGTGTGCTGATCGCAAACAACAAGCTCACCTTGGAACGGTCCAAGCAACTCCAGCAGACGAAGAATATTGCAGAAGCCGAGTTTGAACAGTCCTTGTACCAATACGAAGCCTCCGTCGCTCGACTTACGTCGTTGGAGGCCGCGGCAACCCTCGCAGAAGCTCGTGTGAAAGAAGCAGAGCAGATGAAAGAGAATATGTTCGTGCGAGCGCCATTTGATGGGACCGTAATTTCCAAAGACGGTGAAGTAGGCGAATCAATCTTGCCCGGCGGGATGGGCGAGGCCTCTGGTCGAGGTTCGGTAGTTACGATCGCCGACCTCGAACACTTGGAAGTCGATTGCAACGTGAAGGAAGACTATATCAGTCGTATTCATGAAGATCAGAAAGCTGAAATTGCTGTCGACGCAGTCCCTGGCTTTGTATTTCAAGGTCAAGTTCGAAAGATCATTCCGATGGGCGATCGGGCGCGAGCTACGATCAAAGTCAAGGTCGAGATTCTCGATTCGGATGGTCGATTGTTTCCTGACATGAGCGGGACTGTCTATTTTCTTCCAGATGTCGACGTCCAGGACAATACAAATAGTGATAAGCGCGTCTTCTGTTCGAGCGAAGCGATCGGTAAAGACGATGCAGGTAGTTTTGTATGGGAAGTCGATTCCGATGATCGAGTACAACGTAAATCGATTAAAGCTGGCTCGATACGCGATGGCCGTATCGAGATCCTTGGTGGACTGACGGGTTCCGAGTCGATCGTAATCGGGCCACCCTCGATCAAAGCGGGGCAACTTGTTAAAGTGGCCAACTGAATTTGCTCCACACAGTTTCGGCAAAAGCTTCGTTTCGAGTCGGAAAATCGTTGCCATCACAAAAACATTTTCCACGCACGATCTTCCTCGTAGGGTACTGTATGAAGAATTGAGGACCGTTGTGGTAGGCATTGAACGGTTGAAATTTTAGAGATTGAAAGGATAAACGTTTGTCAGTGAATACTCAGTCTGAAATCGCACCAATCGTCCAGGTGCAGAACGTCACCAAAGAATTTCATCGGGGAGCCATTGCTATTCCCGTGCTGATGGGAATTCAGTTGACGGTAGAGGCAGGCGGTTATACGGCGCTAATGGGACCATCCGGGTCTGGCAAATCGACCTTGCTGAATCTAATTGCAGGGCTGGATCGTCCTACCAGCGGGCAAGTGAAGGTCTGTGGACGCGATCTCTCCAAGTCTTCGGAAAGCCAACTTGCAAAGTGGCGGGCCCGGCATATTGGCTTTATCTTTCAGCAATACAATCTGATCCCCGTTTTGACCGCTTACGAAAATGTTGAGTTGCCGTTGACGCTAACCAAACTTTCGCGGCGTCAGCGAGACGAACATGTGCGAGCAGCGCTCGAGGTTGTCGGCTTAAGCGATCGAATGAAACATTACCCAAGACAACTTTCGGGAGGCCAGGAACAACGCGTTTCGATCGCACGCGCGATTGCGACCGATCCGACGTTATTGGTAGCCGACGAACCCACCGGCGATTTGGACGCGAAATCGGCTGGAGAAATCCTGGATCTCCTTCAACGGTTGAACGCTGACTTCAATAAGACGATCGTGATGGTGACGCATGATCCGCATGCCGCTGCTCGCGCTCACGACTTAGTGCATCTTGAAAAGGGCGTACTCGTCACCGAACCTGAGCCAATTCCCGGACGAAAAGCATGAAACTTTTGACTTATATTTGGCGAAATGTAACTCGGAATAAACTTCGATCGTTACTCACCATCCTTTCCATCGGCTTTAGCCTCGCCTTGATGACCGTATTGTATGGTTATATGGTGATGCAAGATGCGTGGGCATTGGAAGCGAGTCGTCACCATCGCATCGTGGTGATGAATATTCAGGGTTTCTCGGGTCGGGTTCCGATTGCGTATGTTGACCGTGTCCGCAAGATCGACGGAATCGTTGCAGCCATTCCCTATTCATGGTTTGGCGGAAATTACAAGGACGAGCAAATGCCGTTTGCTCAGTTTGGAACCGACGCTGCCCAGGCCTTTGACGTGATGAGCGAGTTTTCAATCGTTCCCGAACAACTAGCCGCCTGGCGCGAAGACCGACAAGGATGCGTGGTCGATCGTCGACTAGCCGCGAAAAGAAATTGGAAGATTGGTGAGCGCATCCCTCTGAAAGGGACTTTTTATCCAGTTGAATTGGATTTGGTATTACGAGGGACCTACGACACGCCGCAGAATACCGATTCACTTTGGTTCCACCTCGATTATATGGATGAGAAGCTCAAGCAATTGTCCAGCGAAGCCCAGGGAAATGCCGGAACCATTTTCGCAAAGACGACCGATGGGGATGTCATGGCACGCGTGGCAGCCGACATCGATAGCCGTTTTTCCAGTTCTGACAATCCAACGCGAACGCAATCGGAAGCCGCCTTTGCGAAAATGTTTTCCGATATGCTTGGTAATATCCAAGCGTACATTCGCAATATTGGCTTGGCAGTCGTCTTCTCTCTTTCGCTCGTTGCGGCCAATGCGATGGCCATGTCGATGCGAGAGAGGATTACCGAGGTTGCTGTCCTCAAGGCAATTGGATTCTCGCGCGGTCGCGTCATGACGATGGTGCTGGGTGAAGCTTGCGCCATTGCGGCCTTCGGCGGATTGCTTGGCATCGGTATGGGCTGTGTCTTCTTAGAGTTGATTCACCGAGTCAGTTCGCAATTCTTCCCTCTTTCGATTACCGAAATGGCTGGCTTCTGGTTGGTGTATATGGCTCTGGTCGCCATGGGGATCGGTTTCGTCAGTGGCATCGTCCCTGCCACTCGGGCGGCCAGTTTGTCAGTTGTCGATGGACTTCGCCGCGTTGTCTAGGCTTTGCTTTATGATTGAAGTTGTGAGTTGATGATTCCTCTTAAATACAATTTGCGCAATCTGCGGGCGCGTTGGGTGACGACGTTGATGACGGTCGTGGGTACCGGCTTGGTCGTATGGGCGACGGTCCTTACGTTTGGACTGACCGATGGATTGGAGCACGCATTGCGCATCAGCGGCGAACCACTTGACGTAGTCGTTCTTCGAAAAGGTGCAAACGATGAGACATCAAGCTCTGTCAGCGAAGCCCTTGCCCGTGAGATTTCGAGCTTGGACGGGATCGCGATCGACGCCAATGGAAAGCCGATGTGCTCGGCCGAGTATGTAACCATTCTTACCAAACCTCGCCGGGGAAACGGCGGAACAACCAACTTGATCGTACGTGGTTTGGAGCCCATTGGACGCGAAGTTCGGCCGGACTTCAAAATTGTTCAAGGCCGCGACCTCACCCCAGGGGTCAACGAATTGATCACGAGTCAACGTATGGCCGAGCGTTTTGAAAATCTGGCGATCGGCGAAAAATTGGATCTGAATCGTGTCGAGTTTACAGTCGTTGGCTATTTCGAAGCCGCCGGCAGTTCCGCAGAATCAGAAGTCTGGGGCGATATTCGTGATATCACCGGGGCTCGACGCGAGCAAGGCTCTGTATCGTCACTGACACTTCGAGCGACAGATGCTGAATCGATGGAATCCTTGATCAAGAAGATTCGGGACGACGACCAGTTCAAGCTGCAACCGGTGAAAGAGATGAAGTATTTTGAAAATCAGATGTCCGCATCCATCGCGATTAAATTCATTGGTTATGTGATCGGAGCATTTCTTACCTTTGGTGCGATGTTCGCGGCAGCCAACACGATGTATGCCGCCGTAGCCAGTCGCAGTCGAGAAATCGGAGCTCTGCGCGCGATCGGATTTAGTCGGTTTAGTATCTTAGTCTCTTTCTTGCAAGAGAGCGTCATCCTTTGTCTACTCGGCGGGGCGCTCGGTTGTCTCGCGACCTTGCCTTTCAATGGCCTTTCAACTGGAACCGCCAACTGGGCAACTTTTAGCGAAATCACCTTTGCGTTTCGTTTCGGTCCAACCGTCTTGCTTCGCGGTGTACTGATGGCTCTTGCGATGGGTTTGCTTGGCGGCCTTTTTCCGGCCATTCGAGCAACGCGAATGCGGATCATCGACGCCCTCCGTGCGAACTGAATAACCAGACTTACCAACGCGTGTAGCGTTTTGCGGAAAGACAGTCTATGAAAACGTTTCCTGGTCTCACGATCGCCGTTTTCTTGTTTCTATCGAATTCCATTGCGAGAGCGGTTGACGACTCAAAGCAAATAGAGATCAATACCGCGAAGCCGAACTTCGTTATCATCCTCGCCGATGCAACAGCAGCATTGCAGTCACTCGTTGACAAGAGGAAACTGGCTGGCGCAGTGATCATGGTTTCCAGAAAAGGGGATCTGGTTCTCAATGACGCCGTCGGATTGGGTCGTGTCGAATCGAACCAACCGATGCAGCTCGATTCGATTTTTCGAATCTATTCGATGACGAAAGCCGTTACGAGTGTCGCCGTCATGCAATTGGTCGAACAGGGCATGATTTCGTTAGACTCGCCGATTTCCAAATACTTTCCCGAATTCACGTCGGTTCGAATCGCGACGGCCGAACAGAGTCCAGAAACAGCCATTCCGAATTCATCCATCCCCACCGTTCGAGATCTCCTCCGCCACACTTCCGGATTGACGTATGGCATATATGGCGATACGCCAGTTGATCGCGAGTACCAAAAGGCTGGCATCCTTTCGATAAAAGATTCGAACCAAGTATTGGTTGAGAAACTCGCCAAAATCCCGCTTCTCTACGAGCCTTCGACACGCTTTCATTATGGCGTTTCGGTCGATGTCTTAGGGAGACTCGTTGAAGTTGTTTCAGGTAACACGCTTGACGAACAATTCCAAAAGTCCATGTTCAAGCCACTTGGAATGAACGACACTGGGTTTTACGTTCCCGAAGAGAAAGCCGATCGATTTGTTGACTGCTTCGGTCCCGATGAGAAGGGAGGTTTGCGTACGATCGAACTGGCTAGCACCAGTCCATTCCTCGAAAAACCAACCTTTCAATCTGGGGGCGGTGGACTCGTTTCAACGGCGTCAGACTACATGCGATTTTGTCAAATGCTGTGCGGCTATGGAGAACGCGCTGGTGTTCGTTTGTTAAAGGAAGAAACCGTACGTATAATGACGACGAATCAACTTCCTGAAGGAGCTTATCCGATCATTATGAACGGCCAGAAGCAAAACGGAGTCGGATTTGGACTCGGCTTCTCGGTGATTGTCGACAAAATTCCGGGGGCTGAACACGTTCCCCAAGGCGAATTTGGATGGGGTGGTGCTGCTTCGACCCATTTTTGGATCTCACCCAAAGATGAATTGGCAGTCGTTGTCTTGTCCCAAATCAAACCGTTTACTTTTCAATGTGAAGCGACTGTAAAGCCCATCATCTATGACGCAATTCGGTGAATTCCGGAAAGGATGCCAATTTCACGGTTCAGACGAGATCTATTTCTCATTTTTCGAGATGAGTGTTTCGGGATCGCGCCCGTCGTCGTCGCATGAACGATACGGCTGTGCCGAAAATGACGAGCAAAACGCTGCTCGGTTCGGGGACGCTTACAATTCTTAAATTGTCGAAGTAGCCAGTATCTGTGCCGGGCAAACTATTCACTCCAAATCCGACTTGATTGATAGTCGTTACTCCCGACGTTAAGAGCGGTTTTTGACCAAGCGACAAGCCGTTGTATGAGCCAGCGGCAAGTTGGCTATTCAAATCAATTTCTAGCTCGAACCTGTTCCAAACGTCGTATGCAATCGGTATTAGCACCGTGGTCGAACTTGTGCCCGCGCGGAGTTCGACCGTTCCATTGGCGAAGACTAAAATTTGCGATTGATTAAAACCAGGCGAGAAAACACTCATAATCGTCCAGCGAGATTGGGTAGCGTTGTTCGCGATCATCGCCTGCATCGAAAACCGAACCACCGGCTCCGGATTGCCAACTGAAGAATAGGTAAAAAGATGACGAGCTGAGTTTTGTCCGGTGAGCCCTGTGGCATCATGCCGTACCGCTTGAAGCCCGGCGAATTTAGTTGTTTGTTGCACGACTCCAACAGATGTATTAAACCATCCGTCTTGACCGACCAATGACCCTAGCGAATAAGTCGGCGGCTCAAACCCTGTGTCCAATAAAATCGTATCGGCGAGCACCGTTGAACAACACGTTGCGAGTAGGATGACAAGAATGAGTCGCAATTTTGTAATGAGTGCTTCTTGTAACATAAAATTCGATTCTCGACGAAATTTTCTGATGACTGTTGTCTTAGTTGCGTCTACTGTTCGCACTGAACAAAGCGATAGAAACGCACTCACATCTCGCGTGGCAGGCCGAGTCGGAACGAATCTTTGACTCAATGCGGCTTTTTGTCGTGACGGAGATGCTTTGCTGCTCCTGCATAACGCCGCTTCCCTCTCGTTCCTCTTTCAGTCTAACCAACACTCTTCTCGGAGTAAACCAAAGCAAGTCGAATTCGCTTTCCAAACAACTCGACCCCCGGATGAGAGAACGCGAGGTTCTTATCCGGTTCTAGGCTTTGTTTCTAAACACGTAGTCGCGTCTCTCCGAGACGCGAAACATCTGCGTCTCGGAGAGACGCAGCTACGTGAAAGCTCGTTTAGAAACAAAGCCTATTTCTTAATCACCGGTAATAAGAGCCGCGAAGTCCTCGAACCGCCGTGGTGAATCGTTTGCTCAGCGACCTCCAGTTTCGCGTCTGCGTTTTGATCGGCGGCGGTATTGTGATTGCGATCGTAGTTAG
>JANOAI010000634.1:0-5634 GCA_031411055.1 Pirellulaceae bacterium | reverse complement strand
CTTCGTGGGAGAGGTCGGGCTCTCAGGCTCGGGAGAGGGGTGAAGTCGCATTAGTTGTTCGAGCGATTTCTCGGGATGATGACTCGGCAAGTAGTTCCTCGACCCAATTGGCTTTCAAACTCGAGTTTACTTCCCAGTCCGGACAGAACGTTGCGGGTGAGGAAAACGCCAAGCCCCATTCCTTGTCCGACATCTTTGGTTGTGTAGAAAGGTTGGCCAATGCGACGAAGTGTTTCTTCGGTCATACCGCGGCCGCGATCAATGATGATGATGAGCCAAGAATCGTCTCGTCCTTCGAAGTGCAAGGCAACTTTCGCGTTGACTTCGGAGGCATCTAATGCGTTTTGGACCAGATTGCGAATTGCTTGACTAACAGCTTGAAGTGGCAGTCGGATAGACTCTTGACGAACGGCGGGTTCGATCACCGTCTCGACGCGTTCGGGTTGTCGCATGGGCGTCAAGATGTTTTCGACCAACTCCGATGCGTTGACAAGCGACATCACTTCGGCGGCTGCCTCGCCAGCACCACTTTTCATGCGCTGCAAAATCTCGCGACAACGATCGAGCTCGCTTCGAATGAGATCGACATCTCTTCGAATCCAAGATTCGCCTTCCGTTCGATCCAATTTGCGTGACATTTCTTTTGCAACAACGGCGATCGTGGAAAGCGGTGACGCTAACTCGTGACCAGCTCCCGCGGCAAGCGTTGCCAATGCCTCGACGCGCTGAGCGCTTTCCCGCTGTTGTTCGGCTTCGATGAGCAAGCTTTCACTGCGACGAAGCTCACGGACTAATACGGTGATAAAGTAGGCGATCACCGCGCAGCAGGTCCCGATTGCAATCAGGATTCCTTGTTTCGGAACTGAAAAGAACGAGAGACCTGGATCAAAATTGATCCCAAGTTTTTCTAGGGGTGGGGCAGCCATGAGGAGCCAAGTCGTGCAAACGAACGTGAGTCCGGCCAATGACCAGGTCCATGGAGGAGAAAGGACCAATCCGCCGATCACGATATTCGCGAGGAAGAAGCACGAAAAAGGATTCGCGATGCCGCCGGTATAGTACAAAAGTCCTGCTAACGTGATCACGTCGAGCAGAATGATTGCGCCGAGCCAATTACCACTAATGGAAAGATGGTCGATTTTGGCTCGGTCTTCCGGACGAGATGCCGCTGCAATTCTCTTTTTTGCAATTGAAATGAGATAAGCGCACAGAAGATTGCTGCTCGCCGTAACCGCGATCAAGCTGATAAGAGGCACCAGAGGTAGATCGATACCGAGTCCCCAGTGGGTGATTCCGACTGCCAACCACTGTCCAACAACAGCGACCCATCGAAGCTGCACAAGCCAGACTGCGGTAAACAGTGTTGGATGACCGGAAAGATGTGGGTCCGAGGTCAACGTCGCCGATGAATGAGACAAGGCTACTTCCAAAGCAAGTTATCGATAGCGACTCGAAAATACGAGCACTCCGAATAATAACTTACTTCGTCGTGCGTGGAGCCGATAGCTGACCGACAATCATATTGCTCAATCCGATCTTGGCCTTGCAAGGGTGACGTCGCTGCGGGGGTCGACGCGGCTTCCAGTCCAGTGAATCCGGCCGCGATCGGTCGAGTTACCGAATCGATAAATCGGAAGCGACGAAGAACGGGGTCTTTCGAATTGTACAAATTGACCAAACGATCGACTTGAGTCATGGCTTTTGAATACCGCCCACAAGGAGTCAACCAGCTACGGTCAATCGCGGGGGCAACCAAGCTAACACGATGGAGACTTGGCCCGTTCGTCGACTCGGAGGCAATTTCAGTCGACGCGAACGGGCTGGCTAGTGCCGATCGACCGTAGATCTGTCCACCGGCCTGCAAGTGCAATGCGCCGGAAACGGTTCTCGCTCCAAAGGAGAATCCTTCTATTGAGACTCGGGACGCTGAGCTTTGAAGCGACTGTAACAGCCATGCCAAATAAAAGGATTGCACGTCGGCACAGGTTGCATGATCGCGGACTTCGCGAATCACTTTATCTTCATGTTGACTGGGCCAAGAAAACATAATCAAACGATAGGGCTCACAAGCCCGGCGTTTGAGATGACCATCTACGATTCGAACTCGTCCAAGTGCATTGCAATGTTCCATCCAGTTGCCATGGACATAGACAATGGTCAGCGGGTCTGAGCCCAATGTCTGCGAAGGTCCAAGAACTTCTTCGATTGTTCCTTTTTGCCAAGATCCGTTTTGCCAACGATGTACGTCGAACTGAGGTGGGGTGTGCAAATCACACACAGAGCAAGAAAGATGGCGCGTGGAAACTTCCCATATTTCGCTTGGTTGGCAACTTGTTGCATCCGCACCACACGTCGCAAGTCCAGATGTAACGAGTACAACGATCGAACTGAGGATAACGCGTAGCATACTTTAAACGACCAGCTCTGAACTCAGTACAACATTACTTTCCGACACAACCCTATCATGGCATCGGTCAGGAAAGCTTTCTAAACAAGTTCTGTTGAAAAATCTCAACATGTTTCGTTTGCACCACGCGTAACGTGTCGTAGAGTTGTCGGTCTTAAACACGAGTTTACTGAATACGGTGCCTTTGCAGCCCGTTTCGCGTCGATAAAGAATTTTCGGTCTAGTTTGGGAGTTAGTGTGATGAAGCGAACCCATTTAGTTGTTGCGTGTATGATGTTGGCCTTCACTGGCTGCACCTGCGGCCAAGGGTGGAATTGCTGGCGTCCAGGGATGATGATTGGTCGGTTGCACGACCGAATTCATGGCACCAACGTTGGTGCTCCCTGTGCAAGCGGTGCTTGTGCGGGGCCAGCTATGGCGGCTCCCATGATGGCCGACACCGGTTGTGAAACCTGCGGAAACGCTCATTCCATGAGCTATGGAAGTTATCCGAGTGCCTACGATGGAGAGATCGTTGGAAGCAGCTACGGTGGCGTCGTCAACGGATCGTCCATGCCTGCAGAAGTTATCCCTGGCGTTCGCCAATAGTAAAAGGGTTGGGTCCTACTGCCAACCAAGCTAGTTTCGGTATAATCGTGCCACTCGGGATTCCACTGTTGGCACGATTCACTGAAAGGCTTGTTCATGCAATATAGCTACCTCGAATTGTCGAAGATGATCGACCATTCGCTTCTCAACCCGACGCTCACTGAGCAACAGCTTGAATCGGGTATCCAGTTGGGCATGGCGTACGATGTGGCTAGCATCTGCATCATGCCGTACTACCACAAACGTACGGTGGAGTTGCTGGCAGGTACGACTGTCTTTCCGAGTAGCGTGGTTGGTTTTCCCCACGGTGGACATACGACCAAGTCCAAACTCTACGAATCGGAACTTTTAATTGCCGATGGTTGTGCTGAATTGGACATGGTTGTCAACATCAGTCGCGTCTTGAGTGGAGATTGGAAATACGTCATCGATGAGATTACCGGGATCGTAAAGTTGGCCCACGCAGCGAAGCGAAAGGTGAAGGTCATTTTTGAGAACTGCTATCTCAATCAAGATCAGAAAATTCGGCTATGCAAGATTTGCTGTGAAACGGGCGCCGACTGGGCGAAGACGAGTACAGGCTACGGAACCAGTGGAGCTACGTTCGAAGACCTACAGCTTATGCTGGACAATGTGACAGCCCCTGTTCAAGTGAAAGCAGCCGGCGGTATTCGTGACTGCGATAACTTGATCAAAGCCAAGCAAATGGGGGTCACGCGCGTGGGTGCCTCTCGCACGGCTGAGATGCTCGATGAAGCACGTCAGCGATTGGGAATGGAGCCAATCAAGCTTGCGGCCGCCTCCTCCGCTACGACGGGTGGTTATTGATCTTTTTTATAGATCGCAAAGCTTCGTTGAGATTGGAAGGCGGGAAGTTCTCGTAGCAAGCAAAGCAAAAAAGTAAGCCGGTCGTTAGAACCGGCTTACTTCGTTTTTGTCGATGAATCAAACGATCGGCTTAGCGGTTGAGAGAGCTTGCTGGTGGCAGGCTGTAGCCTGGATTGGCGGTACCGGTGGCGACATTTGCGGCGGAACCCATGGTGGCTGGCGGGGTTTGCCCAGGGAAACTATATCCCGTCGCTCGGCTAGTGCTACCTGGACGGTAGCTAGCGTTCGAAGCGGGATTCGAGTAGCTGGCCGTCTGGGCTGGAATCTGACTAAATCCATTTGGACTGGTTGACGAAGCCGCCATTCCAGGGACTGCGAAACCACCTTGCATGGTTGGCATTCCTTGTGCTACGGCACCAGAAGAGGGTGCAGAGCCAACGGGACTATAAAGGCCGCCATTCATTGGCATGGCTTGTGGGTTCATCGGCGTTTGAGGGACTTGATAGGCTCCTGGAGCCATTTGAGGATTTGGGTATCCTCCGTGCATGGGGGCTGAAGCAACAACAGCTCCCGATGGCGGGACCGGCTTGGGTGTGCTTGCAAGTGAACCTGGAACAACAACGCCGGATGTTGACATGTTTGGCATCGCTGGTGCGGTCATTGCAGGGCGCGTTGCCGCCGATGCTGGAGCTCCAGCGTAAAATTGACTGTTTGGCAAACCGGGGTTCGGAGCTGAGGCCGCACTATAGGGATTGTTGGCTGTCATGCCGGCAGCAGTTCCCGGGACGCCGGTCGCCCCGAGAGATTGACCCGTCGCGGCGAACGCATTTGGGGTGGCCGTGGCTGGTTTGTTCGGAATTCCATTTGAAGCGAGGTTGGACGCAGGGGTCGATTGTCCAAATGTGTTGTATGGGCCAGTTGCATAACCATTGGCAGTTGCCGCAGCTCCTGCGCCGGGTGGAGAATACGCTGGCGTCCCCGCGGTCGCTGGAGGAGAGTACGGTGAGGTATTGCTCGGCTTGGAGGCCAAAGAGTTAGGAGGTACCGAACTTGGGGTACCCAAGGATGATGTCGGACTCTTTACGGCAGCGCTTGCCAACGCATTCGGCGTCTGCTTTGCTGCAGGAGATTCGGGGTAGGTGAGCGCCGCCGCGCCTGACTTTGTCAGAGCTGCTTCGTTCGGCTTCTTTCCCCAAGGAAGCATTTTCGATGGAGATGGCATCTTCCAGCCGCCACTACTACAGCCGGTTGTTGCGACCGAGGTGACGACAACCACGAGCATTGCCTGACGCATCCAGCGTTGAATATCAACTCTCATAATTTCAATCCCTGAAATTCTTCGTCGAGCGCTTTAGGCTCGAGTGCTTACGTTGTTCAAATCGTTCGTTGAATCTTTAGCAACTTTGCGTTATCAGGCACTTTGCCATCCTGGCGCTGTGTCGAATGCAGCTTGTTAACTAGTCGATCGACCAATCTTCAACAGAATATTAAGAACATTCGTCAAAGTCGACCAACTTCATCAAAAAATCTTTGCGGAGAATAGGGAGATCAACCTCTGACGGTCAATGTCAAACACAGCAATTACCTCAAGTAGTTTGCTAGCTATGGATCGCTAAGAGGGAAATGTGGACCACGAATTCCAGATCCCTCGTCCGATCGGAATTCTCGTTTAGATGCTGAATCGTTCTCCCAAGGTGGCACATCCTCAGAACTTGCTTGATCGACCTTGGGTAGTAGCTGCTCGCTTAACGTGCGAAAGGCTCGCGCATCGTCGTGATCGTGGGAATGATCGTGAGAATGATCGTGAGAAT
>JANOAI010000633.1:0-12291 GCA_031411055.1 Pirellulaceae bacterium | reverse complement strand
CGGGAGGGTCGATGGCGAGGTACGAGCCAGCGGGGAGGGTGAGATTTCGAATGTTTCGTGACCATATTCCCTCCCCTCGTCGTCGTTCCTCCTCCTCGACCCTCCCAAAAGGGAGGGTGAAGTCAGGAAAGTAGATGGCATGGGGCGCGAGCCGCCCGGTTCCGCTGGATATTCTCGCACGTCACCGGACGGCTCGCGCCGTTCCGCTGCTTGATTAAGTGCCATTTATGCCAGAGTTAGTTGGGTGATTGGGTCTTCATTGTTCCTTAACGAGTCCTAAGCCTAAATTCGACTCATTGGCACTAAATGTGCGTAATTTCGGGTAAGGGTGTTTGACATCCGGCTCTCGACAGACTTAAATTTCGACTGCGTCAAAGTCGGAAATTGTGCGACGAAAATGACGCAGCCCCACCTTCCTTTCTATGGCACGCGGAGTGTATTCAACAATGAAGAAAGTTCTGTTTTTTTCTCTTATGGCATCGGTTGTTTTCGGCGTAGTGGCGGACTCTGCGTTCGCCCGAAAGGAATACAATGACGCTTGGAATGAGCATTACGTCAAGGAAGCCAAAAATGACAAGCTCAAGACAGCTTCCGACGAGGCAAAGTGCAACGTTTGCCATATTCAAGGAGCAAACAAGAAAGAGAAGAATCCTTACGGCGCCGAAGCTGCAAAAGTGATCAAGAAGGAAGACTTCCCAAAAGATCGGCTCAAGACGGATCCGGCTGGCTACAAGAAGGATATCGAAGCCGCTTTCAAGAAGATTGAAGATCTCAAGGGAAAAGATGGCAAGACCTTTGCTGAAAAGATCAAAGCCGGAGTTCTACCTGGTGGCGACAAAGACGGAAAATAAGCCAAGTATTCCTTAGCAGGATACGAAATTCATTCGAAATGAGAACACTCTCGCCTTGCGGGAGTGTTCTCGTTTACAGACTGGTCAAAACTGTCGCCATTTCATTTTTTACCCGCTCCACACTATCAACCACGATTATGACTCAACGCATTCCATTCCAAATCGTTTCTGCCGCTACGATCATTCTCTTTGCGTTCACCAACACTGAGCTCGTGAAAGGGCAAGAAGCCAAACAGGAAGAGGGCTTCGTTTCGATGTTTGATGGTAAGTCATTTACCAGTTGGAAAATTAACGAGAGTCCGGAATCTTGGAAGATCGAAGACGGAGTCATTGTTGCCCATGGTGCGCGCAGCCACCTTTTCTACGATCCCAATGGAAAGCCATTCAAAAATTTCCACTTCAAGGCAGAAGTGAAGACCACGCCAGGCAGCAATGCAGGGATTTACTTCCATACTCGATTTCAAGACGTGGATTGGCCAAAATATGGCTTTGAATGCCAAGTGAACGTTTCCCACAAAGACCCGAAAAAATCGAGTAGTCTTTATGCCGTTCAAAACGTCGACGATCCCGGAGTGAAAGACGGCGAATGGTATACACAAGAAATCATTGTCGAAGGCCGCAAAGTCGTGCTCAAACTCAATGGCAAGACGATGATTGAATATACCGAACCGGAAGGGAAGGAAGCCTTTGATAGAAAATTTGAACGTCGCTTGGGTGAGGGCACTTTTGCTTTGCAAGCCCACGACCCCGACAGTACCGTCTACTTTCGCAACCTTCGCGTGAAACGATTGGCCGACAAGTAAATGCTATTTCCGGTCGTAATTTTTTTCGTCGCTGTACTCGTCATGGTCGCCCTTCACTCGATGGTCATTATTCGCTCCAATGTCGCCGTTCGTCTCGCGAACGAAGCGTGAAGTGGTAGAATCCTGGATGACCTGCGACGATCCATCGAACGTGAACGTCGGTCGGTCCACCCGCACGTTCAGAGGTTGGAACGGCGATCATCAGAGCCAACGCATCAGACCATGAACTTGCTGAGAAGAAAGTATTCATTGGCTTCACAACTGGCCTACCTATTCAAACAAAAGATTGCTCGTCTCCATCGAGCATGTTGCCCATTGGTTGCGGTCGCTTGTGTTCTTGTCATTGCATGTACGACCATTCAATCTGCTTCGAGACTGCTCGGAGATGAAAAAAGTCCCGCCATCGATTCGATCGATCTCGGAATTGGAAAATACTGGAAAGTCGGCTATCCGACGCAATCGCGAATTGCCCTCTCCAATCTCCCGCCCAATCAATCGGTGACCGTGGAAATGGAAACCGTCGATTCCGATGGCGTCACCGTTTCGTATTCGGTGCCTGTGCAAAGTAGTGGGAGCCAATCCGCGATTGTAGAAATGATCGCGAAACATGGTCGGAGCAATAGACCAATGAAGGCCATCATCCGCGACGACTCAGGAGCGATTCTCGCTCAACGCGAGCTCAGTGAACAGGAACGCGGAACCGTCTTGCCGATGGAGCACCGCTGGATTGTCGGCATCGGTACTCAGCTGAACCTAGAGCAAGCAGCTATGCGATCGGCCAAGAGTTCCCTTTTATCCTATTCCGTCTCAAACCTCGAAGTAGCGACCGATGTGCCGAGCACCGAACAGGGTTATCGGGGAGTTGCTTTGATAGTTTTGTCGACAACCGATATCGACCTGCTCAAGGCACTCACCAGCCTTCAGCAATCGGCCATAAAGGAATGGGTTCTGCAAGGTGGCAATTTGCTGGTTTGGACAGGCGGTTCCTCCAACGAATTGTCGAAATTGCCTTGGTTGGAAGACTTGATTGGCGAAAAAAGGGTTGGAATGGAGGTCGATGTCGAACCTGCCACATTGGAATCGTTTCTTTCATCTAGGAACAAATTGCCCCCGCTGAATTGCGCATCCTTTCAGGTTCTTCGTTCAAGCATCTCACTGAGTCTTACGACCAAAGATCGTCGTAAACTTCCCGTACTTTTTCACCGAGCCGCAGGTCTGGGACGGGTGCAAGTGTTTGCTTGTGACGCGCACCGAACTCCAATCTCCGATTGGCAAGATCGAATCGCACTGCTTGAAAAGATGCTCGCCTATCATGATATTGAAGTGAGTCAATCGGATTCCAAGACGCGGGCCATGTCGGAAATATTCGGGATTGATAATCTTTCGAGCCAGCTTCGGTCTACTCTAGAGAATTTTAGATCCGTCCGATCGGCTGATCTGGTGATTGTCGTTTGCATCGTTGCGGCATTTCTCTTGCTGGCCATTGGCTTTGATTACTTTGTCGTTGTGAAAGCGTGGCGAAAACCACGTTGGACCTGGGCCACACTTTTGATTTGGACGGGCACGGCCATGATGGGCGTTACCATGATTAAGCAGCGATGGAAGCCAACCGGAAATTTTCTCAATAGTATTGAGATTTTTGACGTGGATGAAGAGTCCGGTTTTCAACGTGGCCGCGCATGGGGCCATCTGTATGCAGGAGTGTCAAATTCGTTCGACGTCGCTGCAACCGCAAAGCCCATTTTAAAAAGCAAGGATACGGAAAAAGCGTTGGGGGCTTTGCCGGTACAGGTCTCTTGGGGAGGCCATCCCGGCAAGAGTATGGGTGGTTTCGAGTCGTCGATTCGAACCGATTATGGTTTCCCAGCGTATCGGAGCGCGAGCCGATCCAACCTAGGTAACTCGTTATCAGAGCGTGCGACTATTGAAGGCGTCGGAATTGCAACCGGTGGGACAAAATCCCTTGAAATCGAATGGATACAACCTGCTACGACGGAATCGGTTGGTCACAATAGATTCACAGCCAATCGGTCGAATGATCAACTCGAGGGCTCTTGGGTCAATCCGATGTCGGTAGATTTGCTCGATGGATTTTTAGTCTACCGACGCTGGATGTATCGGCTGTCCAGCAAATTTCGCCCGGGAGAAATGAAGCAGATCACCGCCCGGGATATCCCAAAAGATCTTTCGCGATATCTTCAGCAAAGACAAATCGTGAAAGACTCTGATGTCGGAATCCCGTGGAACCCGATGGCCCGCGATAACCTACTTCCCCTGGTCGAAATGATCATGTTGCACAACGCCGCCGGTGGAGCGGCCTATACAGGGTTAGATAATGAATATTTTCGCGACGTAGAGATCTCGGAGTTATTGAACGACAATCGCGTCTTGGTTATTGGAAGACTGGACCACTCGATTGTTGATTGGTCCGTATCGTCGCATGGACACGAAGTCGATTTACAAAACGATCGTCGCGCAACTTTTGTTCGATTTATCATACCGGTGACGCAGACGAAATAACGAGTTGGTGAATTGTGATCAAGACCGTCGGATTGACAAAAAAGTACGATGAGATGTACGCGATTAAGGATATCAACCTTGATCTTCAACCGGGTGACCTCTTCGGTTTTATCGGTCCAAACGGGGCTGGTAAAACGACCACGATGCGCATCATTGCGACCCTTCTCGAACCCACTTCGGGCGAAGCCTACGTATGTGGCCAATCGGTTATTTCGCATCCAAAAGAGACGCGACGACTTGTCGGATATATGCCCGATTTTTTCGGTGTTTACGATGACATGACCGTCATCGAATATCTTGAGTTCTTCGCGGCCGCCTACCGTATCCACGGTCCAGCTCGGCGAAAACGATGCGACGAAATGCTCGAAATTGTCGACCTCAATTTTAAACGGGATGCCTTCGCCAATACGCTATCCCGCGGTCAAACGCAACGACTTGGATTAGCACGAGTCCTGCTTCACGATCCGCAGGTTCTTTTACTTGACGAACCACTTAGCGGACTCGATCCGCGTGCTCGCATCGAGATGCGAGCATTAATGCGTCAGCTTGGTGCCCTTGGAAAAACGATCATTGTATCGAGCCACATATTGCCTGAATTGGCCGACGTCTGCAATAAGGTTGGTATTATCGACTCGGGCGAACTGAAAGAAAATGCTGATGTTGCGGATGTCATTCGCAAGGTCCGTCCTATGATCGTCGTCGTGATTGAAACGGCGCGTTCCGAGGACCGGGTGAAAGCAAAATCATTGCTCAAAGAAGAAGCCAGCGTCGCAATGATCGAGGAATCCAATCAACGAATGCGAGTGACCCTTGGGGAAGGGATTACGGACGCATCACCTCTGGCGACAAAGCTTATCGAAAACAACATTGCGGTGAGGCACTTTGCCGAAGAAGAGATCAACCTCGAGTCGGCTTTTATGGCCCTCACCAAGGGCGCTGGTTCGAAAATTTAGAGGATGTCGAACTGTCCCATTTGCCGCGGTCAAAGAGAGAGAAGATCGCCTATCGCCTCAAGTCAATCAAAATTGAACTTCTTAGGCTCACACCATTTCTGACTTGGGCGATTCCCTCCTGAGGGAAGTCTCGTAAAGACGATGAGCGTCTACTATGATAGGGTGGAACCCTTCCCCATACCGATCTTTTTCCCACCTTGTCGTAGGACTTGCCGTAATGCCTTGGATGCGAGATCTCCACTGCTTATATCGCCTTTTGTTGGCCTCATATCTCGTCGTTTTTTCGACCTGGGATACCTTGGCCGAAGATACTAAATCGCCGGAAACACCCGCGTGGATTTGGCAAAACGAAGATGCCGGAAAACAAAGCATCTATTTTCGCAAAGAATTCGTGATTGAAGGTTCGATCACGAAGGCCGTTATTTATGCAACCGCTGACAATCATTGTGAAGTCTTAATCAATGGCAGCTTGATTACAAAGTCAGATCAATGGGAAGAAGTGGTCTCTGCGGATGCATCGAGTCCATTGAAAAGCGGTAGGAACCTGATTTCCGTTAAAGCTCGCAACGATGGCGGAGCAGCTGGCTTGATCGTTTCGCTTCGGATTGAGATGAACAGCGAAAAGACGCTAAGTGTTTCGAGCGATCATACTTGGAAAGTTTCATCGGAAGCTTCTGGCAAATGGCAAGAAGTTGGGTTCGATGATTCCCAATGGAAGTCAGTGCAAGTTCTAGGCAAACTCGGCGAACGGCAGCTTCCATGGAGCAAGCAGGTTGACGATGTAAGTTTTGGTAGTCCTGCCCAAAAAGGATCAACCGAATCGCTTATTCCTGTTGTCGCAACGCATGCCCACGTCCCGGAAGGCTTCAAAATCGAGACGATTTTCAAAGTCCCTAAAACGATGGGATCTTGGGTCAGCTTGACGACAGATCCCCAGGGTCGGCTGATCGCTTCGGATCAAGGAGACAAAGGTCTGTATTTGATTACGCCCGGGAATAGCTCGACACCAACATCCGTTGAACGATTGCCGGTAGCGCTCAGCAGTGCTCAAGGTTTACTATGGGCTTTTGATTCACTATACGCTGTCGTCAACGATGGCAGTAAATCGGGACTGTATCGTTTACGAGATACTAATGCAGATGGCAAAGTCGATTCTGAGGAACTGTGTATGGCAATTCCCGGCAATGGCGAACATGGTCCGCATGCCGTGATTTTGAGCCCAGATGGCAAGTCGCTATTCGTAGCGGCTGGCAACCATACAAAGCTACCGGACGCGATTCACGGAAGTCGCGTGCCTCAGAACTGGAACGAAGACCATTTGCTCCCGCGACGCTGGGACGCCAATGGACATGCAGCAGGAATCCTGGCCCCTGGCGGCTGGATTTGCACCGTCGATCCGAGTGGCAAAGACTGGAACGTCTTTAGCATGGGCTATCGCAACCAATACGATATTGCATTCAACTCGGATGGCGAATTGTTTAGTTATGACGCAGATATGGAATGGGATTTCGGATCCCCATGGTATCGACCGACGCGCGTCTGCCATGCGATTAGCGGAAGCGAATTTGGATGGCGAAGCGGTACTGGTAAATGGCCCGCTTACTATGAAGATTCACTTCCATCGGCTGTCGATATTGGCCCCGGTTCGCCGACTGGGATCGTCTTCGGAAAAGGGGCCAAGTTTCCTGCTAAGTATCAAAAGTCGCTATTTATTCTCGATTGGACTTACAGCACGATTTATTCCGTCGAACTAACACCTAACGAATCGAGCTATCTAGGTAAAAAATCTGATTTCGTTACCGGATCACCGCTTCCCGTTACCGACGCCGTTATTGGAAACGACGGGGCTCTCTACTTTGCGGCGGGTGGTCGTGGAACGGAATCAGCGTTGTATCGTGTTACTTATGTTGGCAATGAATCCACCGTGCCTGTCGCAAATGGAGATAGCGAAGGTCGTGAAGCCCGCGAGTTACGACATTGCTTGGAATCTTGGCACGGTAAAGTTGGAGGTGATATCAATGAGATGCTCAAACAGCTTACTCACGCCGACCGCTTTATTCGCTATGCCGCCCGTATCGCCTTGGAAAGTCAACCGATTGAACAGTGGCGAGACAAGGCGTTTGCGCTAAAGGACGCCAAAGGAATCATCAATGCTATGTTAGCCGTAGCACGGCAAGGCAATGGCAACGACGTCAATAAGATCGTCGAGACTCTGGTGCCGTTGGATTTTGCAACTCTGAGTCAAGGTGATCAGCTTACTTTGCTTCGTACACTCGAAGTCGCATTTGCCAGACACGGCGAACCATCAGGGCCATCGCGAGACAAGTTAATCGCAAAATTGGATGCACTTTATCCGACCCATGTGTATGAATTGAACGCCGAACTTGTTCAGTTACTCGTGTATCTTCAATCACCATCGGTTGTATCCAAAACGATCAAGCTTATGGGCGAGCTTGGTCCAGAGCCGATTCCGGATTGGAGTGATATCGTTACGAGAAATGATCGATACGGCGGAACGGTTGGTAAAATGCTGGCCGATATGCCGCCGGTTCGAGCCATTCATTTTGCTTTCGTTCTACGAAATGCGAAAATCGGTTGGTCGATCGAGGACCGAAGAAAATACTTTGAGTTCTTCATCGAAGCCGCCAAGCATCCCGGTGGAAATAGCTATGCAAAATTCCTTATGCAATTCCGTGATGATGCGATCGCAACATGCACTCCAGCCGAACAAGTTCTGCTATCCTCTTTAACAAGCGCATCGTTGACTGCGGCCCCAATCGAGTCGAAGCCGCCGCAAGGTCCTGGCCGTGTGTGGACGAAGACGGAGGCGTTAGCAACAATCGGCAACAACAAGGAAAAAAGAGATTTCAAACAAGGACGCAATCTCTATCATGCAACGTCGTGTTCCAAGTGCCATCGACTTGGTGGAGAAGGTGGCGCGATTGGCCCCGATTTATCGACCGCCGCAAAGAAGTTTTCGATTTCGGATATGCTGGATGCCATTATCGAACCAAGCAAGGCTATTTCGGATCAATACGGGTCGCATCAAGTACGCACCGATGAAGGCACAGTTCTTGTCGGTCGAGTCGTCGAGATTGGTGATGAGATTTACGTCTACAAAGCAGATGCGGATGCGAAGCCTGTCATTCTTAAGAAATCACAAATCGAAGAACTTGTCCCCTCCAAGGTTTCGCAGATGCCAGTCGGATTGATTGATACGTTGAATCCCGAAGAGCTCCAAGAACTTGTCGCTTATCTTATGGCAAGTGGAGACTCGCGCGCGAACGTGTACAAGTAGTTCCAACCAGCAGTGTATCTATTATCTATCCAACAAAACGCCTTTGACGGGTTATCAACCATGAAACGGATCGGACTATCGATTGTCTGCTCGATACACCTATTTTTCGTGCCGTTCGCATATTCTGCGCCACCGCAGGAGCAACGAATCGTCTTTCTGGGAGACAGCATTACTCAAGCCGGGCGATACATTGAGATTCTTGAGGCAGCAGTCATTGCAGCTCAGCCTGGTTCCACGCGCTCCTTTATCCCGCTCGGTCTGAGCAGTGAAACGGTGAGTGGTCTGAGCGAGCCAGGACATGCCAATGGTAAGTTTCCTCGACCCGACTTGCATGAACGACTCGACCGGGTACTCGCGAACTCCAAACCGGACTTGGTTATCGCTTGCTATGGAATGAACGATGGTATTTATCATCCACTCAATGAAGCGCGTACGCTCGCTTTTCAATCGGGAATGAAAAAGCTTCATGATAAAGTGGTTGCGACCGGATCTCGCATGATCCATCTTACGCCACCCGTGTTTGACCCGTTACCGATCAAGGAACGCGTCTTGCCAGCAGGCCGGGATGTTTATGAGAAACCCTATCAAGGTTACAACGAAGTCCTCGACGCGTACTCCCAATGGCTGATCGACATGCGTCAGCGCTCCCAGTGGGAAGTAATCGATGTTCATGGGCCGATGAATGCAGCGCTCGCAGAGAAGCGAAAAGCGGATCCGAATTTTACCTTTGCCAAAGACGGTGTACATCCATCGCCAGAAGGGCAATTATTGATTGCAAAAATTGTTTTGGAAGCTTGGGGTTTGAAGGTCAAAAGCGATGGTACGCCGGACCATCCGTTCGGAAAAGAGATTCTCGAATTGGTACAGAAAAAGCATGCTGTTTTGCGTTTAGCGTGGCTTGCCCATGTCGGACATAAACGCCCTGGCGTAGCGCCCGGCTTGCCGCTCGAAGAGGCGGAACTCAAAGCGAAGGAGTTTGACACGAAGCTTCGCGAGCTCGTCAATCGAAAGAAGATTGAGTTACCGAAAACTACGAGTCAATGGCACGGATTTTCAAAACACAACTTAGTCATTGCTGGCAAGTCTGTTACCGTTGTCGCGCCCAATGAAGTAGCGGCTGGGTGTCCGTGGGTTTGGCATGGCGAATTTTTTGGTCATAAGCCTGATCCCGATATTGCTTTACTTGGACATGGTTTTCATATCGTTTATATGCAGATTCATGACATGCTCGGATGCCCGGCGGCCGTCGCATTGTGGAATCAATGCTATGGAGAATTGACGACCAAATATGGTCTTGGTCCCAAACCGGCGCTGGTTGGCTTAAGCCGCGGAGGACTCTATTGCTATAACTGGGCGATTGCCAATCCCGAAAAGGTTTCTTGCATTTACGGTGATGCTCCCGTTTGCGATTTCAAAAGCTGGCCAGGTGGTAAAGGTGCAGGAAAAGGTGATGCTAAAAATTGGTCGCGAGTCCTTGAACTTTGGGGGTTCCCCGACGAGTCTGCTGCTCTCGCAGCCAAAGTTAACCCTGTCGATAACCTCGGTCCTCTGGCAGAACAGAGAGTACCGTTGCTTCATGTTTTTGGCGATGCGGACGACGTCGTACCTTGGGAAGAGAACACTGGACCTATCGCGTCCCGATACGAGGAGCTTCAAGGGAAAATCACCTTGATTCGAAAACCTGGTGTTGGGCACCATCCTCATGGACTGGAGGACTCGAAGCCGATCATTAACTTCATTCTAGCTGGACAGCGCCAATTTGAATCAAATTCCCGATGATTCTGGACGTTTTCGAAACCATTAGCCGTTTTGGCGTTAGCCACGGTTTTCAGTGCACGAACCGCAGCTAACGCCGTTCGGCTGATTCAAAGTGGCGGTGTCCAGCTAGAGTCTTCAGAATGACAGAATACGTTACGGCTTCTTGCCCTCGGCCGACTGAAACTTGGCACCCTGTTTTGTCCACACGATATTCTTCTCCACTTCGGGATTCCCCTTGCCTAGGTACGCGACCATGTCGCTGTCATACATCGCTTCGGCTTCGTATCCTTGATCATGCGAATCCACTATCCATTGATCGAGTCGAGCTCTGTGATGTTCTAGCGTAGAGTGGAAATTCGGATCGGAAGCAAGGTTTTTGATTTGCCATGGGTCGACCTTCCAGTCATACAATTCCTCGGCAGGCCGAGTAGGACTGAATAAAAGGGATTCCGACAACGGATCCAGGCTCCCCTTCGCGTGTAGCGATCGAAGCGTTTGAATAATCAACTTGCCATCTTTGTAGCCATTCGGTTGCAAATGAGGACGCTCGGGATAAAAATTGCGAATATAGAGAAATCGATCGGTACGCACGCTTCGTATGCGCTCGATGGTTTCATCACAGCGATCGCGGGCTGCGAATACAACCTCTCGTTTTCGATAGTTCTTGGCCAAGACATCTTTACCGTGCATTGTCGGTGGGATGGCGATCCCGCAAGCTGCCAACGAGATCGCTCCCAAGTCCAAATGCTCCACCAAATCGTTGCGAACGGTACTCGCAGCAACGCCAGGCCCACGAATGATCAATGGAATGTGCGTTCCTTCGTTGTAAAGAAATTGTTTTCCGCGTGCATGGCTAATTCCATGATCCGTTATGAAAATGATGAGCGTGTTATCAAGTAGGCCTTCATTCTTGAGTCGTTCTACAACTCCTCCAACATGCTTATCCGTAAAGCGAACGGCGTCGAGGTAAGCAGCCCAATCCCGGAGCAAAACAGGATCGCGAGGATAGTACGGTGGGAGTACGACGGAGTCGGGGCTAGTCGCCCCACCCAGTTCCTTTTCAGCCCGCTCGGATAGCTTTGAAACCCCTTCCTCATTTCCGCCGCGAAGCTTCCCTCCATTGAGCTGGACCTGCATAAAGAACGGTTGTCCTTCTTTCCGTCCGGACCAATCGGGACCATCGTATGTAGCAGGAGCCCACTCAAAATTGTAATCGGTCTTCCCTAACTCCTGGCCTGATCGTCGCCCCTTCTTGGCGTTGTCCTTGCTGTCCGCCGGTAGTCCGCTTCCAATGCAGGTGTAGTAACCAGCCTCTTGAAACAATGCCGGGACGAGCTTGACGCCTTCCGGTAACTCGATTTTAAGCTGGCCACGTCCGCTTCGATGATGATGAGCACCAATCGTCGTCTGATACATCCCGGTGATTAAAGCGGAACGACAAGGCGAACAAACGGGTGCTGTTACAAAAGCGTTCGAAAACCGAGTCCCTTCTTGAGCTAATCGATCGACGTTCGGTGTTTGGATCGTCTTTTCGCCATAGCACGAAAAATTCGGCGACATATCATCGACGACGAACCATAAAACGTTGGGGCTCGCAACAACGAATTGCGTTGAAAGACCTAGAATGACGACGAACAAAGGCGCAATAAATTTCATTTTAACTTTCGTCAGATAATTCTAGCGGGATAACAGCCTAAAAGCCCGAATAGGCGACACAGCTAAATAACCGTGCGCGATTGTGAGACAGTGCGAGATTGTGAGTCGGTGCGAGATTGTGAGACGGTGCGAGATTGTGAGACGGTGCGAGATTGTGAGACGGTGCGAGATTGTGAGACAGTGCGAGATTGTGAGACAGTGGTTGAAAAATGATATTCCATTGGTTTCGTAACCTCTTCCCGCGTGCGCATTGGTCTCGACATTACTTCACCCTTCCGCTTGCGGCATTGGTCTGGACGTTACTTCACCCTCCCGCTTGCGGGAGGGTCGAGCGCCGTGAGGGGAGGGCAACTGTTCCTAACACTACTCGCCCCCCTCCCCGAAGCCTCGTTCCTCGGCTTCGACCCTCCCGGGGGGAGGGTGAAGGTTGGAATGGTGAAATGGGAGAGGTA
>JANOAI010000632.1:0-6311 GCA_031411055.1 Pirellulaceae bacterium | reverse complement strand
CTTGGGATCATCGCGTCCATGCAACCGTATCATGCAAATCCGAATGGCAACATCTTCAACGTATGGGCGGCCAACTTGGGCCCAGAGCGCGCATCGAGGGCATGGAACTGGAAGAGCATTCAAGATGCCGGAGGCAGATTGGCGTTTGGTACCGATTGGCCAGTCGTAGGGCTCGATCCCATACCGGGCCTACATACCGCGATGATGCGTCAAACCTTGGAGGGAATACCGGCTGGCGGCTTTGTGCCAGAGCAACGACTGTCATTGCGATCATCGATCGATGCGTACACAATCGGGTCGGCCTTTGCTGAATTCGCTGAGCAAGAAAAGGGGCGATTGGAACCAGGGATGTTGGCAGATATTGTGATTTGGGATCGTGATATCTTTTCCGTACCCGTTGACCAAGTCAAGAATGCTAAAGTGTCGAAAACAATTTATGATGGTCAAGTCGCTTACGAGTGATAGAGTCACGATCCTAGAATGTTGATTATCGCCAATCTTCCTTCCTGTTTTGTCATTCGTTGAGCTTTACACGAGTGAAGCGGTGAAGTTAAATGAAAGCACCCGCGTCGGTCACATCGACGAATGGCACCAAACTAGCAGTCGCTTCCGCTCGTGATTTTTAGAAGGCTGGCTGTCTTGTTTACGCTGGAAAGGTGCTCACCGTGGTGCTAACAGTTTGAGAAATGGGGCCTTCTGTGGTGCCATTCTATTCGCCGGGTAATGTCGCTGTTTGCATCAATCTGCATCTCGTTGCATCGAAAACGGGGTGGTTGCACAGAACTATCGATCCTGTGCGGGGCGGGATAAGCCAAAAGATTTGGGGATCTGGGTGAGCACCAATAAGAAAAACCCAGCGGATGGCTGGGTTTTAAAGGTTGTTATAAGTAGCCGAGGCGGGACTCGAACCCGCACGCGAATTACTCCTCCCATGATTTTGAGTCCTGTGAAAGCAGCTCGCTAACTTGCGACGAGTTCGTGTGTAAAGACATTTGCAATTTTTTGCTCGGCTCATTACCTTTGACCTCGGAGCCTGGCTCCCAAAATAAGGATACAAGCGAGCCTGATGAAGTAACGGATCGTTTGCTTTTCATCTGGTAGAAGCAGTTTTTACCTCGCTCTGGTCACCCAAAAAGGCGTGTCCAACCGGTGCCGGGAGCGGGAACGGCCGGTCGACTTGGTTTCAGGCGCGAAGGAAGGAGAAAGTTGATCATAGACGGTTCGAAAAAAGACTTTTTGGGAGTTCCGATATTTCGTAAATATGGGGCATCATCGTCGATTATCGCGTCCATCATTTAAAAACAGTCTACTGAGTTGGACCTGCAGACCATGATTCGGGGGTAGCAAAGGAGGTAAAGCAAATCTAACCTAAGCGATCAAGACTCAAGCATAGCGAGCTATCCAATTCGGGCTGGAACGGGTCCAATCGACAGTCCCAGCTAGAAATGAAATTTTCGATCAGTTGGTTCCAGCTGTCGATTGTTCGAGAGACTATCTGATTTATTTGGGGACGTTCAAGCAGTAACGTTTTTCGACGTAATCTCCCAATCGCAGAAGAACGAGACAAAAATGAGTAGCAATTCGACGTCCGCGGCCAAGGAACTTTTTCGCGTGGAATGGAAGCAACTTGCTGCGAACGATCAACAAGTCATTAACACGGTCCATCATCGGACTGGTGGCTCTCGGAACCGCAATAAGCAGTTCGAAGATCGTCGGATTTTCGGTGAGCAAGCATCTGAGCTTATCGCTAAATTTGACGACTCATGGACAAAGCGCAACAACATGCCTATCGAATACGAAAATCGATGCATAAGACTCGTTCACTCGACTGTTTGAAACAATTCAATGTCCCAAATACATGGTAACGTGTTCCCCAAGCACATCTTCTCCTTGATTAGACAAGTTTCACCACACATTCAGGTTTCGCAACTCGTCATCGCTTCGTCAACGATGGATGCTCCTCAACTCTTCGAGAAATTTGCAACTTGTCGCCACGGCTTGACGAATGAAGTGGCTTCTACGCGACTCGCCAAGAACGGGCTCAATGTACTGGCTAAAGATCAAAAGACGAGTTTCGGTACGCTCGTTCGGCACGCTGTGCTCAATCCTTTGGTAATTTTGCTGGCGGTCCTAGCCATCATTTCATTTGCAACATCTGACTTTAGGGCAGGCAGCGTGATGACGATGATGATCGTTCTGGGCGTCGGACTGAAGCTGGTACAAGAAGCCAAGGCTGGTAATGCGGCAGCAAAGCTCAAAGCGATGATTTCGGTTTCGGCGACATTATTGCGGGATGGGCAGGCCAAAGAGATCGCTATTTCGCAATTGGTTCGTGGGGATATCGTGACCCTTGCGGCAGGGGACATGATTCCCGCTGATGTGCGAATTTTGGAAGCAAAAGATCTCTTTGTTATCCAAAGTTCGCTTACCGGTGAGAGCTTTCCGGTCGAGAAATTTGCAATTGAAAAGAATGTCGGAACGACCGTTCCAATTGAGCTTACGAGTATCGCCTTCCTTGGAACCAGTGTCGAAAGCGGTTCCGCCGTTGCGATGGTCGTTGCAACTGGTAAAGAAACTTATCTCGGCAGTATGGCGCAAACACTCTCGGAGCCGGCAGCAGAAACGGCTTTCGATAAGGGGATCGCAAAGTTCACATGGTTAATGATGCGTTTTGTCCTAGTGATGGTACCTCTCGTATTTATCATCAACGGACTTACGAAAAACAATTGGAGCGAGGCTTTTTTCTTTGCGATCGCGGTTGCGGTTGGCTTAACACCTGAAATGCTACCGATGATTGTGACGGTTTGCCTCTCAAAAGGAGCGATCGCAATGAGCGGTAAAAAAGTAATTGTGAAACGCATCAATGCGATACAAAATCTGGGGGCGATGGATGTGCTATGCACAGACAAGACAGGGACGCTTACGATGGACCGCGTAATCTTGGAGCGATACTGTGATGTTGTGCTCAAGGAAGACCAAGGTGTGCTTGCATTGGCGTATACCAATAGTCACTTCCAAACAGGCCTCAAGAATGTTTTGGACAGGGCGGTGTTGGCACATACGGACACGCATACGCATGCGAAGATTCCCGACTACACTAAGGTCGACGAAATACCTTTTGATTTCCAACGCCGCATCATGTCCGTCGTAGTGCGCACGCCGGCAGGCAACGATCGAATCATAAGCAAGGGCGCTCCGGAAGCAATATTCCCTCGATGCGCTAGCTTCGAACTCGACGGCGAGCATTTCCCGATGGATCATTTGATACTTCGCGATCTTGAAGAGGAATTCGAGCAGCTTTCCAGCGATGGCTTTCGTGTGCTTGCAATTGCTAGTAAGGAAGTTCCCGCTCGTCTCGATGTTGCTCAACATACGACACCTTATACGAAGGCCGATGAATCCGATTTGATACTCAACGGCTATATCGCATTCCTTGACCCACCCAAGGAAACGGCGACATTGGCTATCAAAGCTTTGCAAGGACACGGCGTGTTGGTCAAAGTCTTAACGGGTGATAACGAACTGGTTTCACGGAAGATTTGCAAAGAAGTTGGCCTACCTACGGAATTTGTGCTCCTGGGAAAAGGTGTCGAAGCGATGGACGACGAGCATCTTTCCGTCGCCGTATTTAAGACGACTTTGTTCGCTCGCGTATCGCCAGCCCACAAGCAGCGAATTATTCAATCGCTTCAGTCGCAAAAGCATATTGTCGGATTCATGGGGGACGGCATCAACGATGCTCCCGCACTCAGGGCTGCAGACGTTGGCATCAGCGTCGACACCGCTGTCGATATTGCCAAAGAATCTGCGGATATGATCCTGCTTGAAAAGTCGCTGTTAGTCCTTGAAGATGGCATTATCGAGGGAAGAAAAGTCTTCGCGAACATTCTAAAATATGTGCGTATGGGCGCGAGTAGCAATTTCGGGAACATGTTCAGCGTACTCGGAGCAAGCGTTTTAGTTCCTTTTCTGCCAATGACGCCGATGCAGATTCTCGCGAACAACTTACTCTACGACGTAAGCCAAACGACCATTCCTACCGACAACGTCGACGCCGAACAGATTGAGAAGCCTCAGCCCTGGGACATAAAGCGACTCACTCGATTCATCCTATTTATTGGTCCATGTTCATCGATATTCGATTATACGACATTCTTCTTGATGCTCTATTTCTTCAAGTGTTGGGACGCTAGCACTCTCGCAGCAGCTACGTACAGTGAGAGTCTGTTTCAAACCGGATGGTTCGTTGAAAGCCTAGTCACTCAGACTCTGATAATTCATATCATCCGTACGAATAAGATTCCATTTCTTCAGAGCTGGGCATCTTGGCCGCTGCTTGCAATGTCTACCGTGATCATTGCAATCGGTATCGCCATTCCGTTTACACCGATCGGTAACTATTTGGGTTTTACACCGTTGCCATCGCTGTATTGGCCATGGCTGGGTTTATCAGCTTTTTGCTATGTTTTGCTAACGCAAGGAGTCAAAACTTGGCTGTTACATCGCAAGTGGATTTAGACACGAAACTTAGAAATCAATCTGACAGTATCACGACACGAAAGAACTCGATAAAAAGGCGAAATGTGTTTAGCCGTTCCATTCACCTGAGTTTATTGATGAGAAATGATCGCTTCATCTGTCAAACCTCGCCGCTTTCTTGATGCATCGGCTTGGAGCACGGAGTTCCTTATTGCTTGTGATCTTCCAGGCGCTTAAGCGTCAGCCAGGAAAAAACGGAGAGGGCAGCACACTTTTCGCACAGTTCTTTCAAACAAATAGATCAAATTGTGATCGTAATGATCAAAAGTGAATTTGTTAGGTTCGGGTCGCGACGACATTTTTGCAATAAATCATGCCATATCGACGGTTTCGTTTCGCGATCCTAGTCATTTCGGCCATTAGGGGACCTGAATTGGCAAGCTTGGCACACACGTTGCTCGGATAAATCTGATTGTCGCCTCCACATGAGCACCCCGCCTATTTTGACAAGGCCCCCGAACATGAGCAGTCTTCCTCCCGTTGCAATCAGATTAGGAATTGCGTGTCAGGAATTTCCAAGTCATTTGAGAAGTGATCGATACCTTAGGTCGCGTTTTGATTCCTCGTCGATCGTAAATGACCTTAACGATCCGTTTATCGAATCGCTGGAGAGCGATGATGATGTCCGCCGATTTCCTGTCAGATTCGAACCATTGGAGTCGTTTGAGGAAATTCGAGAGCATCTTCGACGACGCGAAACTCACTCGGCAGTTGTCGAACTTCTAATTTCCATAAGTTGGTTAAACCAAGCAGCTCGCGTCGCCAAGATCGACGCTCGCATCAGCTTAGAAAAGGCTGTTGAGGAGCTACAGATTGTGGCCGACGAAGTCGCATTAGGGAAGCCAATTTTATTGAGCAAGATTGATATACTACTTGCATTGGCAAGCAACGCGTTTGCGAAATGGCATTTCGACCGCGCTGATTATTTTTGGGGCAAGGAGCAGAGCGCTGGCACGGGCAACAATATCGTCATGGCGGCCACATTTCTTCGGTATTCGTCGACTCTACTAAAGGTCGCGTTGAGCAAGGATACTGTCGACACAGTCTTCAAGACCTTTAGATTTGACACACTTTTCAGCATCGAAAACCATACGAATCGCTATTGGACAGCACGGGATTTCGAAGTGATAAAAATGGCCATCTATGGAATAGACGTAAACACGCGGTCGAAGTATGCGACTGCGACTCAGTTATCTCCCGCCGATCTAAAAAGTGATTTGCAATGAGACGGTTCTCTCCAGCCTATTTTCCCATTCGGAGCAAATCGAAAAGGCTGAAATTCGAATTCTCGTCGACCAAGTCGAGTGCCTCCGGGATTTGCGTATGGGCTCGGAATGGATGTTCGCTGGATCAACTGGCAAATGAATGCCTTGATTGGCTTGCCCAGCGCGGGATGAATGATTGCATAGATTTCACTACAACTTCGGTCAATCATCAGCCGGCGTTGCAATTTGCGTTGACAAATGAAAAATACGAACAATGGACCCCCAACGGAAATACTTTGCGATTGACTCCACGGCTTTCACCGTCAAATCGAATGCCATGCGACCTTGAAGCAGAGATACTGATTGCAATGCTCGCTTGTCCGGTCGCTTTTGTGTTTCCGAATTTGCGAGCGTTAGAATCTCATATTATCAATCGCAACTAAGAATCAGCCATTTTCGCAGGGTGGCTGAGGGGCGGTTGTTGTTTTGCTGGGTTGCTTGAGTGTGATGTGCAGTTGCTGGTTTCGAGAGCGTGGTTTAACTCTTTTGCTGCTTCGTGCAGTGACG
>JANOAI010000631.1:0-3308 GCA_031411055.1 Pirellulaceae bacterium | reverse complement strand
CAAAATCATGGATCGTGGAACGCTGATTCGTTCCGCCGTTCAGCCCGATCTCGGGAGCATCCTTCATTCCCGCCATCAGTATCATTGGCATACAGGCTATGTTCCTCCGCAGACGGTTGCAGCGCCTCATCTTGGAGCTTGGATGGCTAAAGTTTTGGGGCCACGCAATCCTGTCATTCCGCCATTCATCAACATAGGGCAACGACTGGAAGGGGTCGGTGAAAGCGAAGAGCTGAAGGCGTTTACCACGGCCGGTTTCTTTGGAAGTGAATTCGGTCCGATGAATCTTCCGTACCCGGATCAAGCGGCTCAATCTGTCCGACCGCCGAAAGGGATGGAAGCCAATCGCTTCAGTAATCGGCATCAGTTGTTCAAAAAACTCGTCGATCAAAATCCCCATCGAGAATACATGAGCGATCACCAACAAGAATCGCTCATGCGGAGTATGGAGAACGCTTATCGGTTGCTAAACTCCAAAGAACGAGAAGCCTTCGACATTACGCTCGAACCGAAAGCCTCACGCGACATTTACGATACAGGACGGTTTGGACAAGGTTGTTTACTAGCGAGACGATTGGTCGAAGCGGGCGCTCGTTTTGTCGAAGTGACCACGGAGTATGTTCCGTTTTTGCATTGGGATACACACAAGAGTGGCCACGAAACGGTCGATCGCCTTCATAAAGAGATTGATCGCCCCATCGCACAACTTATACTTGATCTCGAAGCGCGCGGAATGCTCGACCGGACGTTGGTCATCGTGGCTAGTGAATTTAGTCGCGATGCGATCATGGAAGGCAAGCCAGGTTCGAATGCGAACGATCAAGCCACTTTCAAAGTCGATAAAATCACGGAGATGGCCCACTACGGTTTGCATCGCCATTTTACGGCCGGCACAAGTGTCGCACTCTTTGGCGGCGGTGTAAAACGAGGTCATGTCCATGGCGAAACCGCCGAAGAGCGTCCCCTGGTTGCCGTCAAGGATCCCGTGACAGTAACTGATTTGCACGCCACGATCATGTCGCTCATGGGGATCAGTCCCAAAACGGAATACCTTATTGAAGGCCGCCCCTTCTACGTTACCGAAGATGGACTTGGAAAACCCGTCGAAGCAGTTTTCGCCTAATGTCGCCGTTTTCTCCGAGAACGTAGCGAGCGGGGCCTCACTGGACAGCGTCACTTTGAATCAAAGTCTCGATGATTCTGGACGTTTTCGAAACCATTAGCCGTTTTGGCGTTAGCCACGGTTTTCAGTGCAAGAACCGCAGCTAACGCCCCATGCCATCTACTTTTGTAGCGGAACAGCGCAAGCTGTCCGGTGTATTTCGTATTTGGCTTGGTTATACGGCCAACCAAAAACCGGGCGGCTCGCGCCGCACCGCTAAAGTAGATGTCATTGAGCTAACGCCGTTCGGCTGATTCAAAGTGGCGCTGTCCATCCAAGGAATCTTTTTTATTCTTTCACCATTGCGAACCTGCCAAGTTTCTCGTGCTTCACGCCTCGTTTTCGGAGAAAACGGCGACACTGATTTTCGGCGATAGCGGCGACACTGATTTTCGGCGATAGCGGCGACACTGGTTTTCGGCGATAGCGGCGACACTGGTTTTCGGCGATAGCGGCGACACTATTTCGAATGGATCTTGCACTTCGATTTACCACCGTGCCAAAGATCGTATTGAGGATCGGCGTACGTCGCGAAAAATTGGCTTAGCTGCTGATCGAGTTCTTTCAAAATTGGATTGGTATGAGGCTGACCATAAAGATTAAATCGTTCACTTGGATCTGCTTTCATGTCATAAAGCTCATACGGCCCTTCTGGAAACCGCGTGACATATTTCCATCCATCTGTCCGAATAGCCCGCGTGGATTCCATTTCGTAGTAAATGGTATTGTTCCAATCGGTGACCGAGTCACCACGCAGGACCTTTGAAAAGCTTCGTCCTGGCAACTTCGGAGTTTGGGGGAGTCGATCATGGACGCCCAGATAGTCGACGACCGTTGGTAAGAAATCGTAGTTGCTGACCAGCAAGTCGCTTGTCGTATTCGCTGGAATCGATTTTGGCTGCCGAAAGATAAATGGTATCTGCATCATGAGTTCGTGAGCGCCGGTGGGACGCAAATGGTCTCCCATCCCCCAGATCCCGTTTTGGCCTCCCATCCAGCCCTGATCGGATGCGTACACAACCAACGTGTTCTCATCGAGATTTAATCGCTTGAGTGTGGCCATCACTTCGCCCACGCCATCATCAACCCCACTGACTTCGCAAGCCGTGCGTTCCATGGCGATTTGTTGGTTGTGGAATTGCTTGTTACTGAATTGCCATGGATGCATCGTATCGACGGGGAAACTTGCAAAATGGTGACCACGATAAGTCGGGACGTGTCGATTGCGAGCTTCGTTGAGCATAAGATTGCCGAGAACGTAGGGACCATTGTAGGCAAGGAATAAGAAGAATGGTTTGTCTTGATTGGTTTCGATAAATTCGATTCCTTTTCGAGTCCAAAGATCGGTTGTATAGCCAGCCTCATCGCGGACGGCCCCATCCTCAATGATTTTTTGATTGTAGAATTCCACCGTGTTGCCATCGGGCTTGGTGATCCAAGATGAAAAACCTTCCGATGGATTGATATTGTCGCCGAGATGCCATTTGCCACTTAGCCCGCAAACATAACCAGAATCGCGAAGAATTTCGCCCATCGAGGTGAATTCTGCGAGTGTGTTATAAGCCTTAGGACCCATCATGTAGTCGCGATCCAAAAAGGAATGGACGCCATGTTGTGAGGGTATCAATCCTGTGAGAAACGTCGCTCGGGTTGGCGAGCAAACGGGGTTACTGCTCAGAGCTCGTGTAAAGCGGATTCCTTCGCTGGCCAATTGATCAATATGCGGTGTTTGAATATCGCGGTTACCGTAGCAGCCTAACGTCCAAGCTCCTTGATTATCCGTCAGGATGAACACAACATTCGTAGGGCGGGCGTTTGTTCGGTTGATTTGCAAAGTCAATGCAAAGACAACGAACGAAATGCTTATCAAAAAGCTGCGAATTAAGCGGTTCATAGCTACGGACCGTAGATGGCCTATTGAAAATGCGAGAAGACAGAGAACTTACAGCGTGCGCGCAGGATAATTCTCATACGACCTTCTCTCCCTCGCCCGCGGCTTTGCGGGGGAGAAGGCCGGGGTGAGGGTACAGAGTTTCCAAGCAATTCGGCCCCTCACCCCCCGCCCCCTCTCCCCGAAGACGGGGCGAGGGGGAGAACGGTTTCTCGTATGCAGTCTTTCAATAGCCACGCATCGTTTTCATCAGGC
>JANOAI010000630.1:0-6287 GCA_031411055.1 Pirellulaceae bacterium | reverse complement strand
CCTCATTGCTCAGCCTAAGCCGCGCATTCGCTCCCTCAATCTCGATCAAGAAAAGCCTGAGGTTATCAATAATCGCTACCGATGCAATCTTCGCCGAGTTCGGGAACCTTTAGGATTCATCAAAATCCTGGCTTGGCGGAATAAAACCAATGAAGCGTGATCAACCCGAAGATGCATAGCAGCAGCGCCTCGTACTCTCGGTTCTTCTTCCATTGAACGAGGGACCATTTCGCCAAAATGTTGCTATCGATGTTTCTTGGAAAGAATCGACCGGTCTTCTGAACGTAGCTCGTCCACTGGCTCTTAAATCGCTTCGAAAGCCCCGCTTCTTCCCGTTTCACTTGAAACCAGTAGACGATCGCCATTGGACCGACGATGAAAGCCATTGCGAACCAATCTCGCATCAATAAGCAAAAGCCGAACATCATAAGAAAGGAACCAACATAAAGTGGATTGCGAACGAGCGCGTACGGCCCAGAAACACTTAGCACTTCCGACTTACGAAGCATACCTGCCGACCAGCTTCGAATAAATAAACCAATGACGACGAGACTTAAACCGGCCAAGGCCTGTGGCTGACGAAAACGAAAGGGATCTAGGGCTTGCGTTTGGACGATAAACAAGTTGTAAACGATTAAGCTCGTAAAACTGACAAAGCTAACAAAAATTCGTTTCCGGGAAATCCAATAGGAAAATGTGCGAGAGTCCACTTCATTTGCACTCTGTAAATTTCCGGTATCCATACATCACATTTGTTGTTTATTTTTCTGACTGGGAATCGAGGAAGGATAGCAGAAGTCTCCAACGAATCCATAAGACTAAATACGAATTAATTGAATTGCGTGCGTAAATTGAAAATCGCAACACGTCCGGCGTTATTAAATAGGGTTTTCCCTGGCATACTTGGATTTCGCAAATGTGTACATTTGGAAGGTTGATCTCTACTCTTGCCAGTCTTTTTGTGCGATTCGCTCGCAGGTGGAGCCAACGATGCTTGAGAAAATAGCTCAAATGTTTCGTTCTCGCGTATCGACTGATTTGGATCTGCAAGCCTCTCGGCGAAATCGATTGAAGCGTGGTTTGCACATCGAATCACTCGAAGATCGGTCATTGCTGTCATCGATCGTTTGGTCGCCCAGTACGGCCCTTCCGGCTCCTCGATCCGATGCCGCCGCCGTTCTCGGAACCAATCACTCCGTTTACTTGCTTGGGGGAAATGCAAATACCGTCGAGGTTCAAGCCCCAGGATCAACTTCCTGGGCAAATAGCCCATCCATCGACAAGCAACGAGTAGCGCCCGGAGTCGGGCCACTTGCTGACGGACGTATACTTATCTTCGGTGGACAGAACGTAGGAGAAGCAATCGAGGAAACGTACCTCTACGATCCAAGCAATATCAACTCAAACGATGGTCCCGTCATGTCGAACGTGCGAGCCGAGGGGGCCTACGCAACGGATCCGCAATCGGGACTTGTCTATGCTATCGGAGGTGTAAACGATAGCGGTTCGGCTTTGAACTCTGTAGAAAAATACAATCCGAATACCAACACTTGGTCATCTGCAGCTTCGCTTCCAGATTCCAGATCGGATATCGCTGCCGCCGCCGATGACGCCGGTCACATTTTTGTCTTCGGTGGACGTCGTGCAGGTTTCGGATCGAACGATGTATCCAATCAAGTCTTTCGATACAACATCAGTACGAACGATTGGCAGACAATGGCCCCGATGCCAGCGTCCCTACGTGACATGATAGCTGTTACTGGCCCGAACGACGGCAAAATCTATGTCATTGGCGGACGCAATGCGACAAATCCGGTGGCAAGTGTTTACGCATATGATTATGGCGCTAACACTTGGTCTGTTGAGACGAGTCTCATTACTGCAGTCACCGATGCAGCGGCGGTTCTCGATGGTGATGGCCGAATTCTCGTGTTAGGTGGTCGCAATTCGCTTGGGCAAATCATCAGCGATGTGCAAGTAACACAAGATCTCGACGCAGTCGACACGGTGCCCGTGTTCGTATCGACACCGATAACAACCGCGACGTCGACCGCCACTTACAACTATCAAGCCGTCGCGACCGGGAACCCTTTGCCAACCTTCGCACTCGTTTCTCCGCCGTCTGGAATGACGATCAATGCTCTTGGATTGATAAGCTGGACGCCCAATGAAAGTCACGTCGGAAGCCGATCCGTTACCGTTCGTGCTACGAATCGCGCTGGTTCAATCGATCAAGTCTTCTCGATTGTCGTCGCTTCATCGATACCCGTCATCACGTCGACTCCCGTGACGAACGGTGAGACAGGCGTCGCCTATCAATATGTCGTCAACGCGACAGGCGCTCCAAACCCAACCTATGCCTTAGCAACTTCAGTAGCCGGAATGGCGATCGACGCTACCACGGGCATCATAACTTGGACGCCAACGGATATCCAAGTCGGCAATTTCAATGTAACCGTTACGGCCACGAATACCAACGGCTCCAAGCAGCAGTCGTTTGTGGTAGCAGTTACCGACCGATCAGTCCCAACAACGCCGACTTTACTGACCGTCGCATCGACAACCCTAAACTCGGTCTCGCTGAGTTGGACTTCATCTTCAGATAACGTAGGCGTCTCGAAGTATCGCGTCTATGAGCAGTACAAATACGGTTGGCGAAACAGCCGGACTGGTTATCGACTCAAGCAAGACAATATTGCGAGCAACTCTACTACGATCCCAGGGCTTACTGCGGGGACGTCCTTCAAACTAGTCGTAGCCGCCGTCGACGCCGCCGGAAACGAATCGTTGCGATCGAATCTTGTCCTAGCAACTACATTGAAACTACCCACGCTCTCTATTTACTACGGCCAGATCAGCAATGTTGCGGCAACCCATGAGATGTTACCCATTCAAGTCTCCGGATATGGAATTCCCGCGCCGACCCTATCGCTTGTTTCGGGTCCATCAGGTCTAACTTTTGATCCAGCAACTGGCGTCGCGAATTGGACTCCAGCCGACATGCAAGTTGGAATTCACGCGGCTACATTCCGCGCGACCAACTCGGAAGGAAGCGCAACGGTCACGGCAACAATTAATGTTCAGGCAAACTTGCCGGTCGTGAGCAAAACGTTTGCTTATTTTGGAACCACCTTCTCGACGCCGTTCGCGGTAGAAGGGGATCCGTTCGAATTGCAACTTTATGAAACATTTACGAACTCACCAATCACATGGTCCGTCGTATCGGGGCCGACCGGCATGATCGTCGATCCTGCAACCGGGGCAGTCAGCTGGACTCCTGGCGCAGAGCATGTTGGAATTGCCAATGCAGTGTTTCGAGCAACAAATTATGCGGGCAGTACAGACTTGCCAGTCAGCTTAACGGTTCATCCGCTTGGAACTGACTTGCGAGCCCCGACGCCTGTTGCGGGCATCACTGTCTCTGTGATCGATTCCACTCGAGCGGCGATCACGTGGGCACCTTCGACAGACAACGTGAGTGTTGACAGCTATCGTATCACTTCGTCATATCGAACTCGTTCCGGTAGATTTATGCGAACGGTAACGAAAACCTTTACTGCTCCGGCGAGCGCAACCATGTTCGAAATGACCGGACTCTCAGCGGTAAAACAAACCGTTTCGATCAACGCGATCGACGCCTCCGGAAACGTCTCAGCCGCTGGGCAATATTTTAGCTTTACACCCGTTGCAAACCCAACGTTCCCTTCAATTGGACTGGCAGGACCCCAGCCGACGAATGTTGTTGTTGGGCAAGCGTTGCAGATTCAACTAACCGACTCGAATGTGTCACCGCGTAGTTTCGCATTTCAAACCGCACCAATCGGCGCGACGATCGATTCAGCGACCGGTTTGATTGCCTGGACACCCGCTTATGAGAATACAGGTATCGCAACCTTCACGGTAAGAGCTACAAACGCCAATGGATATCGCGACTTTACCTTATCTTTCCCGGTCGCATTCACGGGTGCAGCTCCAAACGTTGCATATAGCCGGACAGGGTCGAGCTCAGCAACCGCGTCCTGGACGGCGCCTTTGGATACGACTCACATCGCTGGATACTATGTCTATCAAACATGGACGATCGGCAGTCGGACCTATAGTCAAACCTACACTGTGAACTCACCGACCACGACCAGCCTTGAAGGATTGTTTCTCGTCGGAGGTACTGCCGCTCATAGAGTTCGAATAGCGGCTTTCGACGGACTTGGGCGAGTGGGACTATCGTCGCCGAGTGTTTCGCTCGTGTAGTATTACGGTTCATAATTCATCCCATGGCTTCAAGTCTATCATGCTAAACGATTGGGTGGCACGCGGTGGGGCTAGTCGGGAGCCTCAAGTGGGTCAGCGACTCCGTTTGCCGACATATTTCTCGCGAGCGGAGTCGCGGGACCACGGAAACCACCAAGCCCATCGCAGACACAGCGCTTGCCACCGCCTTCTTCATTTTGAATCTCTCGAGGAGCGACGATTGCTTGCAACCATCGATCTGTCAAGCATTGGAGCAGCAGGAACAACCATCTATGGCTCAGACGCGGGTGACTTTAGTGGCTATTCGGTAAGCGGTGCAGGCGACGTGAATGGCGATGGATACGATGATCTGATTATCGGTGCCTATAAGGGGGCGGCGAGCGCGAATTTGAAAGTCAATGCCGGCGAGAGTTACTTGATATTCGGCGGACCAGCACTCTCCGGGACGATTGATCTTGCGAATCTAACTACGTCAGGCGTTAAGATTTTCGGTGCCGAAGCAAACGACTATAGCGGCGGTTCCGTCAGCGGAGCCGGTGATTTGAATGGAGATGGCTTCGACGATTTGATCATTGGTGCTGTCGGAGGAGATGGGCTGGGAAATGGTAAGTCGTATGCAGGTGAATCCTTTATCATTTTTGGAAAGGCTACCTTTGCTTCGACGATCGAACTTGCGTCGCTGGGAGTTTCCGGTATTACGATTTTCGGTTCTTCCTCGCAAGATTATTCTGGCGTTGACGTAAGTAGCGCTGGCGATATCAATGGCGACGGATTCGACGATTTGTTGATCGGAGCCAACGGTGGCGACGCAGCGTCAGATTTGAAATCCGGAGCTGGAGACACCTACATCATTTTCGGTAAAGCAGCCTGGCCAACCACGATGAGCTTAGCCAGTCTCGGCTCTGCAGGCGTTACAATCTACGGTGCTGACATTAATGATCAAAGCGGAAGTTCTGTGAGTAGCGCAGGCGACGTTAACGGGGACGGTTTCGACGACCTTTTAATCGGAGCATATACTGCGGATGCCGCTGGCAATTCGAGAACCGACGCGGGCGAAAGCTACCTTATCTTCGGTGCCGTCTTCCTACCAACATCGATCAATCTTGCATCGCTTGGGGCGCTCGGCATAACGATCTACGGTGCCGAAGCAGGCGACCAAAGCGGAATATCGGTGAGTGGCGCGGGCGATATCGATGGCGACGGCTTCGATGACATTATGATTGGAGCACGTTACGCAGATGCTTTGGGTAATGGAAAATTATCGTCTGGCGAAAGCTATATTATCTTCGGAGGAACTTCGCTTCCCTCGTACATCGACTTGGCCACACTTGGAAATGATGGTGTCACCATCTTTGGTGCCGAAGCATCCGACAACAGTGGAATCGTGGTTAGCCGAGCTGGCGATGTCAATGGCGACGGCTTCGATGATCTAATTATCGGAGCCTACAAAGCGGATGCAGCAACGAATGCTAAAGCAGATGCAGGCGAAAGTTATCTGATTTATGGCAATGCAAGCCTATTAGCAACCATCGATCTCGCGAATCTTGGGACAGACGGGATCATGCTCTTCGGGGCCGATGCATCGGATCAAAGTGGGTTTTCGGTTTGCAGTGCAGGCGATACTAACGGCGATGGTTTCGATGATCTGATCATTGGTGCTAATTTCGCTGACGCCGCTCTCAATGGAAAACTAGACGCAGGGGAAAGCTATCTGATTTACGGGGGGAATTTTACGGCTGCAGTGACACATATTGGGACCGCTAACGCAGAAACAATAACGGGAACAAATGTTGCCGACGTCGTCGTCGCTGGTCGAGGTAATGACACGCTGCTCGGCAATGGCGACGCAGACGTACTTGTTGGTGGTCAGGGCGATGATCTATTAGCGATCAATGATCTTCTATTTCAAAGAATCGTCGGTGGATTAGGCAATGATACACTTCGACTCGATGGCGCAGGACTGTCCATCGATCTTTCGACGATTGCCAATAATCGAATACTTGGAGTCGAACAAATTGATATTACGGGCAGCGGCAACA
>JANOAI010000629.1:0-2460 GCA_031411055.1 Pirellulaceae bacterium | reverse complement strand
CCCCGCTTCATCCTGCTCGACCTCGACCGGCAATTCATTCAACTTTTCTCGAAGCCAAGCTCTCGCCTTCACCCAAGTAGGACTGAATGCAATTCGCTGCGCACCGTCGCTATCGCCAGTGAGCGCCCGCAAGTCTTGGAGTTCAGCTATCGTTCGTTCCGGTCGCAATGTTTCGCTCATCTACAATTCCTATCTTGAGTCTGGCTGATAGTTGATGCTCTCCCGAAGTGCTCCAGCGACACAACACTCATATGCATAATATACGTCTACTTTTGCTCCTAATGCGTCTTCAAGGCTTAATTCTAAATAACCGTACGCGACTACTACGTTAGGCACTAAAACGTATATACGGCATTGTCGTGCCTGTTAAAGGTTCGTTCAACATGGCACTGCAACGCCATAATGTCAAGAAAGTGCCTGAAAGAAGGGGAACGTACCATTGAGTGAAGCGAGCTAATGAGCAGCGTTCGAATATTGAGGACAGGCATATGAGGAGGCTTGGAGACACGTATCATTAAAGATCCAGTCGCGAAGCACCGGAGGCGAGTGAGCGGACTAAAGAATCACGTCTCTCTTTCCTACCGGGCCAGTTCGGAGTCGACGAAAACTCAATGTCCAGTTGGTAACGTTTTCTTCACCGCTAGAAACAACCATTTCACGAATCCCAAAGAATAGCCCACAACGTACAGAGCGGTGAACGTGGTAAGGACACCACCCATAAGCCCACCAAATTTCCAATTGGCGATAGTGAAAATTGTGGTTGAGCCATCCTGGGTGGAATTAAGGAAAGCACGGGACTTGTCGACGACGCTTTTCAAACTCGCCGGCGAAACACTTACTTCGATTATTCGCTCTCCTTGATCGTCAACGCCGTGAATTTGTAGAAACCCTTCCCCATCAACATTGACATACTCGTTCGTTGTGCGGCCAAATTCACGCTTACGCTCCCTTCTACCAGCACGCTCGCGAGACTCGATTTGCCTAACCGAATCGACCGTCTGAGTTTTAAACGGCACGATAAAGAAGACACAGGTCCGAGTCGTGCAACGCACAACCTCGCCATTCCGCACAAAGTTTAACCAAGTTGCCGGCGCAAACAGCGTGGTGAGGCCTGGGAACACAACACAGATCAAAAAGACGATCGCGTGTTGCAATAACATCTCCCACAGCGAGGGTTTCTTTCCGAAGGTTGGCATGTTGCAGTTCCCTTTTATCTCGACCATCCAACCCGTTCTTACTTATGACTCTTACGCACCCGTGCCAGCTCGAAAGACAAGCCAAATACTTGTAGCTGCGACGGCCATGCAGGGGGTAAGAAAAATGAGTTCGCCAAATTCCATTCGAGATGATGACATGGTGATGATAACTGCCAAGCTGCTTACCGCAAGAAGGCTTAGGCATACCGAGCCCATTCGTTGAAGAGACGGAACAATGCCCATCACGACCAGGCAAACCCAAAGCACTGGCGCAATGAACATTCCCTTGGTGAAGTAAAAATAGAAGTTATTCCAAACAACTCCCACGAGGGCCAACATACTCTTCGAACTGGCCGCCTGTCCGATGAAAATAAAGAACAGGGCAAGTGCAATGTAATACAAGACGACAACGGAGCAAATGGTATTTAATAGAGCGTGCATTCGATCCAGCAAGACTTGTTTCATTTCGGTTCTCAAGGGCTACACTATGATAGCCGCAACAGCTTACGGTCGGGAATACGACTCAGGGGTAATCGAATCTCCCATTTAATGGAACACCTTTCGGCTCAGACCAATGGATCACTCAGTCCGCCGCTGTTGTGATACTCGCTGCCGCGTATTGCGTCGTCGGAAGACCGCCAAACGCAAGAAGAGGAATCATCCCCAGCCTTTTGCAAGATTTATGATCGATGTCGATCTTTTTCATTGACTCTGAATGAATCGAGCCAGCTTATGTCGGCATAGATTGTATCGACGAATGGATTCAAAGACGCATTGCAGCTGATGACGGGGCAGTAAAGGCTCGGAGGCTGCTGATTCCTTGACCGGCGCGGACAGCGTTGGTGTCGAAGGCATTGACGACCCCATTGCGATCGACGTCAAAAACGTTTGAGATGACCCCGGAGTTCAGTCCCTGTCGAGCGCGAATTGCGTTTACATCAAAGGCATTGATCACGACTTGTTGGGCGCCGTCGCATGGCTGTTCATCAATCCGAACAAGAAGATCTTTGAATAGGCATCCCATGGAGAATGACACAGTAGCGTAACGATATTACCCTTTTTTGTAATGACAGGAACCTGAGCGAATTTAAAATACGCTTCCCACCGTTTAGATGAATGGCAGTTAAGATTGCATGACAATACATTTCCCAAAGCTAATTGTAGCGGAAGGGCGCAAGCCCAATGCCGCTGACTTTGGAAGCGGAACGGCGCGAGCCGTCCGGTACAGTGCGAGAAAACCTTGAAGAACCGGACGGCTTGCGCC
>JANOAI010000628.1:0-9491 GCA_031411055.1 Pirellulaceae bacterium | reverse complement strand
ACCTCTCCCGCTTGCGGGAGAGGTCGGACGCGGTAGCGGCCGGGAGAGGGTCTTCTCCTGCGCCACAGACAATGCGGCCCTCTCCCGGGCCTGAGAGCCCGACCTCTCCCACGAAGACGTGGGCGAGGTAACGCGTAAGCTGCACAACCTCCTTGCGGGAGGGTCGAGCGCAGCGAGGGGCAAACGTTACTACCGCTTCTCGCGCCCCGTTCTACCGCCGCGCGTTGCAAAATCCGTGATATCATCTGTTTCATGATCGAGAGCCCCGCGCTCCATGCTTTATTGCCAACCGGAGATCGAATATGAGTTCCTCTGATGTTTCTCGGCGACGCTTTATCAAAGCGGGTTCAATAGGCGTGGCGGCAGCGACCGCCGAAGCTGGGCACTTGATGGAGCAAGTTGCGGTCGCAGAACCTGTATTGACCGCAAGCAAAGATAAGCTCGTGGCGTCCAAGCTGAAGTCCTTCATCACCCCGGAAGACAATTTTGTTGATGTATCGCGAGGTGATCCTAAACCTCATCAGTTGTCGAACGACCAGCGGATTGAAGCTGGGCTAACGGAAGATACGTGGAAGCTCGAAATCACGGCTGATCCTTTTGTTGAACTTCCCCACACTAAAGTTCCAACGATCATTGAAAAGTCGATGACGATTGCCGACGGGACTGCGATCGATTTTGTAACGTTGGTCGAGTTAGGCAAGGAACACGAGGTCCATTACTTTAAAGCTATGCAGTGTTTGAATATACAAACGCCGCTCGGCCAAGGACTCTGGACTGGCGTACCGTTACGGACGGTCCTCAAAATGTGTGGCAAGCTTCAGAACGTTCGACGGATTTACTACTGGGGCTTTCACAACCACGATATCAAACAAATTTTCAAATCTTCGGTTAGCTACAGTCAGTGTATGGAAACTCCGCCTGGCGAGCTGCCGGTGTTTATTGCATACAAGCTAAACGGCAAGCCCATTTCACCTGAACGCGGTGGCCCCGTGCGAATGATCGTCCCTTGGTCGCATGGGTACAAGTCGATTAAATGGCTGCAACACATTTTCTTGACGAACGATGCTCGCAATCAGGACACCTATTCCAATGGCAACAACGACCCCGACTCGTTTTTGAAGTCTGCGGCTTACGTTGATAGCGGCCCCGAGCAAATCAAACATGGCGAACCGATTGTCCTTTCGGGCCAAGTCATTGTTGGACCGTCAGGTGTATAACGCGTCGAATACTGGGTTCGAGAAGTCAAGCCCAATTCGAAACCACTCGACGACGATTCGATCGAAATTTTAAAGGGTCCATGGCTTGCTTGTGATTTAGTTGGTCCACCGAATTGGGAAAGTATTTTGCCGGATGGTATCAAACCGAATCAATTGCTCGGCTTCAATCCGTCGACGGGTATGCCGCTGCAATGGCCAATGAAATATAGCATGTGTCAGTACACGGCCGTGATTCATGATTTACCCGTCGGCAAGTATGAAGTGCGGGCTCGTTCGGTGGATCTGAACGGTTTCGCTCAACCCGAACCGCGTCCTTCGCAAAAAAGTGGCAAAAATGCCTTGCAACTACGACGAATCGAGGTGGTATAGAAGAGCCTCAATGTCCTATCACCAATCCCAATTCCTTCTCATCCATCTTTCATTTGGGGCAACGCTCGTTGCGGCCGATCCAAAAGAAGATGATCTGCTTCAGCTTGCCGGTTGCGTGCGAGAAAAAGCGAAGAAGGCGAAAGTGACGCTGGATATTTCGAAGCAACCTGTCCAAGTCATTATGAAAGAGATCTCAGAAAAATCCAGTGTGGCGGTCGATTATGTTGTGCCCGCCAAAGAGCCGGTTCTGAGCGTCAAAATCAAGAACGGAACCGTCTTCGAAGTTTTAGAGTATGTGGCTCTCTAATGCCTTAGATCTCACTCGGAGCCAATGAGAACAATTGCTGTATAACCGTACTCGCGTTGAAGATCGCTCAACTCATACGAGTCTTTAGTTGAAGGCTTTGCTGAATTAAGGCGTGTCTTGTTTTAGCTCTGAGAGCATGTCGAGCAAGTTGTCCGTCAGCGTGACCGATGCGGTCTCTTGGACCAAGTTGGTACCGAGCCAAGTTTCGTAGCCACCCAGCCGATGCTGTTCTGGCGTGGGGAGATAACCGTATCGCCCGTTCGCGAGTCCGATAACCATCGTTTGCGGAAACGGACTTCGATCCTTTATTTCGAGACCAATCTCTGCAAACGTTTCGAAGGGAATGGCACAAACGGCCAAATCGCCGATACGAATCGCTTGGAGTTTGACGCTAAGCGTCTCTTCTTCTCGTTCAGCCGCTTTGATTACATTCCGAGCGTAGTTTTGAGCCAGCCGTGGAAGTTTCTCGATTGCTTCTTTGTCTTTTACCGCAAGTACAACTTGCGCTTCGGCGATTTGCTCAGGCGTAGGACGCCGGTATTTCAAAACTATCTCGCGTTGGAGCATGCCGAGCTTCACATCCGATCGATGTTGCTCAATTTTCTGATGGGCTAGCCATGCCGTATCGGCTGCCTTTTGTGAAACAATGCGGATCTGTTCAAAGGGCTCGCGACGAGGCCGATTGACGAGAAAAGGAATATTGTTGATATCGCCCGATGTTCCGTTGGACATCATCGCAACGAAACCTTCATTCACAGAAAGTCGCGATGGCATCAGCCGAGCGAACTCGCCAAAGTAGTCAGCAGAAATTTGAGCCGGAGGCATGCCCCCCACATAGTGCAGCGAATAATTGGCGAACAGGGCGAGCGATTTTTGCTTGTCGTCATGAATTGAAATTACAGTAATATCGGGATCGATGGGCCCAGCCGGTCGATCCAGTACATCGGGACTCGTGCCGGGATTCATTTTAACCATATCTAGTTTGCCAAACGGATTGAGTGGCATCTTCCCCATCTTGAGGTACCATCGCCGATTAAAGACTTCGTCGGGCAACGGATGCGAGGCGGCCCCGACCGCTGCCGGTTTTAACGAGGCATGGGCCTTGATAATCGAGGCGGCTAAACCGTCTACCAAAAGTTTTCGATAGGCTCCTTCTGGAGTCCCGTCCGCACCACCGCTCGATGGCGGCCCCGAATGAGTATGTGTCGAACAGATCAGAATCTTGTCGGTTGGGATCTTTGTTTCCTTAAATGCGATGGTCTTCGCTTCTTCAAGTACTTCCGGTCCTGCACCCAGGCTGTCCAAGACAACCATGGCGATTGTTGTGCCCGAATGGTCAAGCACCAGACAGCGGGCATGCAATGGATCATGCGCACTGTGTGCCACATTCGCGTTGAATCCACCAGGCATATTGAGCGGAAAGAGTTGCGGAGTTACATCCACGGCCGCAGCACCTGCGCGAAGTTTACTCGTTGGATCTGCCGCATCGATTGACGGTGAAAAAAACGAAAGGAGGACTAGGGAACGCACAAGCAATTTCATATCTTTCAACCATCGTCTTCAGAGAGAAAAAAGGAAGTCCACGTTATTGGGCCTTGGCTTGGATGTTTTTAATGAGATGAGAAGCACAATGCTCAGCAAATTCGAGGCTATTGATTTCTAGGTCGTACGTCGCCAGCTGGATTTTTGGATCGAGATGGGTTTGGATCGAGGCGAACAAAGCGGCATCGGCGATGGCATCGTGAAAGGGACCGCCGGGCGCGCTAACGACGCTAATGGCTCGCGTTGGAATCAAAACGGCAGTTGGTGCGGCGTATTGATTGACCGCAGTTGCCAACCACTTTCCGAGTTCCCGACATTCCTTCACATTGGTTCGCATGAGCGTGACTTGAGGATTGTGATGGTAAAAAAGACGATGGCTGAATTCTACGGGGACAGTAGAACGTTCCCCAAAATTCACCATATCGAGACAACCAGGGACGACGATGGATGGGACCTTGGCTTTCGCTGTGGCTTTCAATCGATCTGGGCCAGCCGAAAGGACTCCACCGATGAGCTCATCAGCTAGTTCAGTGGTTGTGATGTCGAGAACACCCGCCACGATGCCACTTTCGATCATGGCTTCCATCGCTTTACCGCCGGTTCCCGTTGCCGCGAAGGTAAGAACTTCGAAGCCAGCTTTTTCAAAAATGACCGTGCAAGCATTGACACATTGTGTCGTGTTACCAAACATGCTGGCGACGATTAGTGGTTTTTCACCCGATTGCATTACGTTGACTTGGACCATGCCCACGATAGCGCCCGCCGCTCTCGCGAAAATCAGCTTCGACAGCCGATTCAATCCACTGATGTCGCCCACGCTTGGCATCATGACGATGTCTTTGGTGCCAACATAGTGCGCGATGTTTCCACTGGCCAAAGTCGATACGATGAGTTTTGGAAAACCGACTGGGAGGGGACGCATTGCCGACGAAGCAATTGCCGTTCCGCCTCCACCACCCAACGATATGATTCCATCGATCTTACCTTCGCGATGGAGTCTTTCAATGAAGATCGGGGCAGCTGCAACCATCGCCGCCACGGATGCTCCACGATCGTTCTTGGCTCGGATAGAAGCGAGATCGATGGATGCAGACGCACCGACTTGTTCACGCGTCACGTCCGGTAGGATGCTTGGGTCAGATCCGGTTCCAACATCGATCAAAAGCGTTTTCAGTCCGGCGTTGCGAATTTGTTCGGCAACGAAATTGTGCTCTAGCCCCTTCGTATCCAACGTTCCAAGAATAGCAATCGTTCGAGGCATACTGATGTTCGAGTTTGTTGTTGCGCGTTCGTGTAGGGATTGAAAAGTTGTTTAAAAGTGGAAGTCACGGACTTGGTGGTTACTTGGCGGCATTCGGTAGGCGAATGGCTTTGAACTCTTGAGTAAGTTTCATCAGCGCGCCTTCAAAGGCGATTCTCTCCAAGCTCGAAGCGCCGACAAAGCCAACTGTACCAGCTTGTTCGTTAACGAGGGCCGCGTCGGCTGGAGATAAAATCGGACCGCCATGCGACAGTACGATAACATCGGATCGCACGGAACGAGCGGCTTGGGCAATGGCTTGAACACGGGCGATGGCTTGATTCATATCGCAGTTCGCGTCAGCGACTCCGATCGAACCGCCAACTGTGGTACCAATATGGGCGATGACCACATCTGCTCCGGCTTGAGTCATCGCTTTAGCTTCTTCGGGTTTCGCAACATAGACAGCGCTGAACAGCTCCATTTTGTTGGCGAGTCCCACCATTTCGACTTCTTTGTCGAAGCTCATGCCGGTTTCTTCGAGCACCTGACGAAAGTTACCGTCAACGATGCAGTGCGTCGGAAAGTTGTTCACGCCCGAGAATCCCATCTCCTTGACCTTCAATAGCCAGTGCCACATTCGCCGACGCGGGTCTGTTGCATGAACTCCACAGATCACCGGCGTATCTTCGACAACGGGCAGAACTTCGAATTCTCCGATCTCCATCGCGACTGCGTTTGCATCGCCGTAGGCCATCAAACCAGCCGTCGAGCCATGTCCGGCCATACGGAAACGCCCGGAGTTGTAGATAATAATGAGATCGATGCCGCCGCGTTCCAGGAATTTGGCACTGATGCCCGTTCCGGCCCCGGCAGCGATAATCGACTCACCACGCGACAAGGTGGCACGCAAACGGCCAATGACTTCGCGGCGTGTGTAGGGGTTTCCTTTTCCGGTCCAAATGTTTGGCATTATTTTGCTTGGTCAGGGAAAACCATTCCTATGAGGGGACGAACCCCTATTCCTGGATCCTATTTGCGATTTGAATAAGTATGGCTCGACAACTTCATTGTGGCTACCACGGTTATGTATCAAGAGATCAGCGAAAAGCACATTCTACCGGCAGACAGCCAAGTCATGGTCGTGCGTGTTGACCATAGCGATCCACGAGACTGGATGCAATCCGCGCCGGTTTGCAGCCTATTAAGCCAACATAAAATCGCGCACTGTGGAATCACCCGAGCCAACCATCCATTGGAGATCTCACGCGTTTCGCTTTCCGGAACCTTCTTTTTGGTGACCTTGGAAGGAGAAGGGCAAGTTTGGATCGATGGCGAATGGCAGACGATTCTCTCCAATCAAGCCTGCATTCAACCCCCGTTCATTGCGAATGCAATGCGATCCGTCAAGGACAAGTCGTGGACTTTCGGTTGGGTCCGCTATCGAGAAACGCAGCGGCACGCACCGATGGTTTCGATTAACTCACCTGTTTATGGTCCCTTTCAGGCAGAACCGTTTCAGCGAGCCATTGAAGGTTTGCATGCGGAAGCAGCCAGCCAAAACCGACTTGGCATGATGCAGCTTTGGGTCGATCTGATTCAGACCTACGTCCGGTCATTCGCTGAACCCTATCGTACCGATGATCGACTGGAGTCGGTTTGGTCCATGGTGCAAGCGGATCTCAAAGAGCCGTGGAATGTCGAGCGACTGGCCAAGATCGTCGGACTGAGTCGCGAACATTTGCGGCGCGTCTCACTCGAGTCGATTGGTCGTACCCCGATGCAGCATGTCACGTTTCTTCGAATGCGAAAAGCTGCTCAAATACTCTCGACGACCGACAACTCCGTTGCCGAGATTGCGGAAGAAGTTGGCTATTCCACCGCCAACGCTTTTTCCGATGTTTTCCTGCGCGTGACGGGTTTGAGGCCGTCTGCATTTCGTGAACAAACGAAAGGATGAGAGTGGAAATGAAGAATCGAGAACCAAGTTCATGACGGATAAGCTACCAGTCGAATCCGGAGACAGTTCATCGGAAAATCCATTTCAAACTTCCGTAGAAATGAGCGACGAATCGGTGCTCGAAGGCCAGAGTGTTTTCTGGGAATTTTTTCCGGTTCTCCAGTTCAGTATTTGGTCGATTGTCTCGCTGGTACTGTTGTTTTTTCCGGTCGTTCTGGCCTTGGGAGCGCTCGGCCTTTTCACGAGTGTTTTGGCGATGTTTCGTAGCTGGTTTTGGATCACACGGATGCGTGACGGAAGGCTTAAAGGGTTCGACTATCCCACGCCCAATTCGAAATGGGATCTGTTTGTGAAATCGCTGTTGATCGGCTTTTGCGTTTCCATCGTTTGGCCTATCGCCTTTGTTGCGACGTGTATTCCGATTGCATTGACCATGGATTTACTTGGAAATGCGGGGTTTGCCGCCGGGTCGCAATACGCTTCGTTGCCGTTGACTTTCGTAATATTCATGCTTCCCATTGTCATATCGACTTTGTTATGCACCTGGATCCTTCGAGCAACTTTGCCACCGCTGCCAAAAGCCAATGAATAGTGTCTCGCAGATCCTCTATTCGACCGTCATGCTGATTGCAGTTGGCTTGGCGTGGTGGTTGATGCAACGAAGGCAGAGCGCGACGAGGCTCAGCAGTCATGAACGCGGTGTGGTTGCGATTGCGGCCTTCATCGGAGCCATGCTAGGCGCCAAGCTTCCATTCCTTTTTGAATTGGGGTGGGAAGGTTTGCTTCAAGGGAACGTATGGTTCACAGATGGCAAAACGATCCTTGGTGGGATCTTCGGCGGGTACCTTGCGGTTGAGTTGGCAAAATATCGGTTCGGCATAACGACACAAACCGGAGATGCTTTTGCGATTCCGGTTGCGATGGCGGTAATCATCGGTCGGATAGGTTGTTTTATCGCTGGCTGTTGTTACGGAACGCCGACCACGTTGCCATGGGGAGTGTTTTTTGCTCGAGCGAACGATTCACCAGCTTTGCTTCGGCACCCGACCCAGTTGTATGAAATGGTTTTTCATTTCGTGGCATTGCTCCTGCTTTGGGTCGCCGAGCAGCATCGTTGGCTTACCGGAAATCGACTCAAAGCATACTTAATCGGCTATTTGGTTTATCGGTTCATCACCGAATGGATACGTCCAGAAGCCAAAGTTTTATTGGCTCTGACAGCCTATCAGTGGGCATGCCTAGTTCTTATCATGGTTCTGATTGGCCTTTGGGTGCGCGATAGCCGGAGGTTGCAATCGGCAAGCTTTTCGTAGAAAATCACAACGCCTTCCCGTCCCGCCTTCCTTTCTTGCCCAGTCTTATTGGGCTCTCGGAGCATCCCATGCTTAGTCGCTTTTCACGATTTTTTGCGTTTGCAGCGGTACTTTATGGCGCAAACTTGTTTGCGGAACCGACCTTCGAAAAGCATGTCCTTCACGATCAATTTGTATCGGAGGGGGCACATTTTGCTGATTTCGATCACGATGGCCACAATGACATTTGCGCTGGACCGTTTATTTGGAAGGGGCCGTCGTTCAAGGAAAAGGTTGAGTACACGAAACCGGCCGATGTCGCCTACGATCCGATCAAGTACAGCGACTACTTTTTGTCGTATACCTACGACTTCAATAGCGATGGCTGGAGCGATATTTTGGTTTACTCGTGGCCCGGGAAAGAAACTTGGATTTTCGAGAATCCACAAAATAAGCCAGGCCATTGGACTCGGCATTCGATCTTCGACGTTACCGATAATGAATCGCCAACGATGGCCGATATGAACGGTGACGGAAAACCGGAATTGATCTGCCAAACGAGCGATGGAAATCCGAAGACGAAGACCGGCGGACAACTTGGATTTGCCGAGATCGATTGGAAGACCCCCTTTGGCAAAGCGCGCTTCCGTCCCATTACCCCCGTTACGGAAGAGAACAATGCGAAGTACTTCAAATATACGCATGGATACGGTAATGGCGATGTCAACAAAGATGGTCGCGTCGACTTGCTAACCAAAGAGGGTTGGTTTGAACAGCCTGCAAGCACTTCGGACGATCCCATTTGGAAATTTCATACGAGTCCTTTCTCACCGCAAGGTGCCAAAGGAGGGTCGTTCATCTTAGTCTATGACGTCAATAACGATGGTCGCAACGATGTGATCTCCGGCTACGATGCTCACGGTTTTGGTTTAGGTTGGTTCGAACAAAAACTGGATGGAACGTTCATCACCCATTCGATCATGGGAAGTACGGAACAAGACAACAAATACGGAGTCAAATTTAGTCAGCTCCATGCGATGCAACTCGCCGACATCGATGGCGACGGCGTGATGGATTTAGTCACCGGCAAGCGTTGGTGGGCTCATGGTCCGAACAAAGACGACGAACCGATGGCTGATCCAGTCCTATATTGGTTTCAAATCAAACGTGGCCCCAACCACGAAGTCGACTTTGTGCCGCACCTCATCGACAAAGACAGCGGTGTCGGAACGCAAGTAACTCCCGGCGACGTCAACGGCGACAAGAAAATGGACGTCGTAGTATCGAACAAAAAAGGGGTCTTTGTTTTCTTGCAAAAATAAGAAGTCCCGCTAGTCTATTTTTTCTATTGTCGGCATGTCCTTAGTCGTCGTTCGATAGTCGTCTTTCGCTCAGCGAAAGATTGGAGAGGCTTGAGCTGAACCTGTACGACGGACTTCCAGTCCGTTGGTACCAATGTTTTTCGACGGACTGGAAGTCCGTCGTACACGAAAACTTAGCTGTGACGAAGCACTAGTTCGACTGTCCCAAATCCTTTAACACGAAGCGCAAGCGAGTGGTTTGA
>JANOAI010000627.1:0-15470 GCA_031411055.1 Pirellulaceae bacterium | reverse complement strand
CGCCTGGCCCTTAGCGTTTTACAACGGGACACTACCATCAAAGATACAATCCGAGGCAAACGCAAACGTTGCGGATGGGACGACCAAGCGTTTGACCGTCTCATCGCAGCTTTTTAAGGGTTCGTTGTGCGATTGCCCTGGAAACTATTGAGGCTGACAAACACATCGGTCGGGCTGACAGCGAGTCCACTGGTTCGTGACATGCGCGAAAAATTGGTGCTTTCCGCAACCTTCGAAAGTATGTCTTCCTCAACAGTTTTGAGCTTTTCTTCTTGAGTCGCTAGACTTTTTTGAAGTAGTTCCAATCGTTTTTCGTTTCTCTCCAGCACGCGTTCATCGACGTTGGAGTTTTTTTGATCCTTCTTGTTTTGTTGTTCCAAGGCGGAAATTTGAATTTGAATACGACTGACTTGCATTTTCTGCGTTCGAAGCATTTGCTCGACCATTTTCTTCTGTTGCACCTCGGAAAGTTTTTTCATTTCTTCTTCCGATTGCAAATTCGGTGCGAGGACGGCAAGGTCGAGTTCGCCCTCTTTGGTGAGACGAGCTACTTTGCCTGAGCCAGCTACGAAAGGAGTACCGCTGTCAGCAAAGTTGATGGCTTGTGGTTCAAAGCCAAGGAGTACCGAGCGTACGAATGTTCCGTCGGCTTTGTAAATCAATAGTCGTCCGAGCTGATTGGCCGCATTCGACACATTGTCCGTCGATTGTTTTTCAGAGCTTGAGCTAGCGGCGAGTTTGGCTTCGAGATTCGTAATCGCTTTCTTCGCTGCGTCCGATTCGAACTCATGACTACTTTTCAGTGAACAACACAACCAGAGTTCACCGCTAGGAGCGATGGCGAAAGTATTGAGGCGAAGCTCTTGGTCTTCGAAGGTTGGCTGGATAACGCGAACTTGCTTATGAGTTGCTTTTGTAAACGACTCGGGGAGCGCGGCGTGTCCAGTCGAACTCAGTACGGCAAAACAAACCAAACCAAGCAGGTTTGCAAAAAGATTAACCATGCGGCACATTGCAAAATCTCCCGTTTTCAATAGAAGGCAAAACCCACGCCACAGCGTCATGATGAGAGGCAAACAAATCGGCCAACAAAGTTGTGATCTGAACGCTTCCTCAAAATGTAGCGGTTGTGGGGCTCCATTGCAAATCTAATGCTCCTCCTGCCTTTGCCGATTTTGACTTCAGTGACGAGGGCGATTTGGCCGAAATTTATAAAGGATATACCCGGTTTTCCGTGGTCAAGGATTATTAGAAATGCTGCATAAATGTTTGGTTATTTCCGCGGTTGTTCTCGGAAGTTGGATGTTCAGTTCGCAACAAGCGTCGGCTCAACAAGCTCAAAATTATGGGCAAAACTGGGGTGGCAGTACGGCTGGACGCGATTTTAATCGTTTCCAACACTATCCTTACGTCTATTACCCACAGAACTTTTACGGCAGCGAGTATTATCGCAGTTCGGATAGCCTGTATCACCGTTATCCAGCCGAAATGCAAATTCCGGTCTATAACCGCAAGTGGGAGAACTTTTATCCCCAAGAAAAGCGATATCACTGGGGACATCATTTCATTACCGACGTGTTCTAAGCAGCCGGTGATTGACTAGGAGAAGAACTTGATCGATCGGCTCTACGATGCCTTCGTCGCGATCTCGTGTTACGCGATCGCTTTCTCTCTTTTAGAATCGGTCTTCTCACTGCATGGTCATCAGAAACATCTTCGCAAAGATCTGATGATCGACCTTTCCTACTTCCTGCTCAACGCTTGCATTGGGCACCTCTTACTGTTCGGGATTCTGTCGCCGTTCATCGCGATCTTTGGTCCGTTCACGTCGCTGATCAGGCCGGCGGTCGCCTCCCAGCCATTTTGGTTGCAGTTCCTCGAAGTGATGTTCCTGGCCGACTTTGGAATCTATTTCGGGCATCGACTACTCCATACTGTTCCATTCCTCTGGAAATTTCACGCCGTACATCATAGCGCTACGGAACTCGATTGGGCTAGCGCTTATCGGAATCATCCCGTTGATCACGCGATATTGCGAGGTTCGATGTTGCTGCCGATTCTGGTGGTGCCATTCTCGCTGGAAGTCATCAGTGCACATGGCGTCTTCTTTGGTGCCTTCAGCGCTTTTCTGCACACGAACACTCCATTTCAATGGGGGCGTCTCGGATTACTATTTGGCTCCCCAGCTTTTCATCGCTGGCACCATAGCGACTTAATGGAGGCCCGCGATAAAAATTTTGTGGTCCACTTTCCTTGGGTCGATGCGCTCTTTGGAACGTTCTATTTGCCAAGCGAGCCTTCGAAGACAACCGGTACCGATGAACCGGTACCTACTTCGTTTGTACAACAGTTGCTCTATCCGTTCCGCCGATCCTCTTGAGCCTGAGGCATTAGCCGATTTCTGTGTCGTAGAAATCGGCTAGCGCCTCAGGCTCAAGAGGATTGCAAATCTATTAGGATGAACTCGAGATATTGCGAGTAGGATGGCAGCAAAAGCCTGACTCGATCGCGAAGTGGCGATTTCCAATTAGATTTGCCGGCGCATACAACAGTTCTTGTACTTCTTGCCCGAGCCGCAGGTGCACGGGTCATTGCGACCGATGCGTTCCCCTTGGCGTCGAATGGGTTCCGGTTTGGAGGCTTCGCGTCCGGCGGCATTGGCAGCTTCCATCGCGGCGCGTTGCTCCGGGCTAATTCCTCCATCGCCGGTCAAAATTTCGGGCGGAGCATCATGACGGGCTTGGGTTTCAACGAACGAACTAGCAACGAGACCATCATCGAGGGCTTCCATACGGAAGATGATGTCAGTCATTCGTTCACCAATCGAGAACCACATTTGCTCGAAAAGCTTCATCCCTTCGCGTTTATACTCGACCTTGGGGTCCATCTGAGCGAAACCGCGGAAGCTCACGGCACTTCTCAGATGGTCCATCGCTAGTAGGTGAGCCATCCAGGTATCGTCGACAATCCGCAACAACACGGTGCGTTCCATGCGGCGAATTTCAGGGCAAAAGCGATCTTCGACAATCTGTTGGACAATCTGTTCGAGGCCAGACCGATCCAGTTGTTTCAGGTCGTCCGTTTTTCCGGACCAGTTCAATCGCTCTTTCAACCATTGGACTAGCTCATTGGTCGCAGCCGAATTGCCGAGCTTCCCAAAAGGTCTTTCGGCCGATTCACCGCTGTAGAGTTTTTCGACTTTCTCAGCGGCCGTTGAAGCGATCGAATCGGCACGTTTCATAGCTTCGTTCGAAACTTTGACGAGATGTGCGAAAGCTTGTTCGCCATTCATGTTTTGAATTTCCATCGCGGACGGATCTTCAAATCGCTGCGCCGAGTGTTGGGCGATCGCACCACCATCGATATGGATTTGCCCAGGTGCGACTTCTTGTCGGTATCGTGCGAAGGAGGCCAAGACTGGAAACTGGGCTTCCCGTTGGCGATAGGCATTCTCGGCTGCTTCCATCAGGATTTCCTTGATCGCCGGCGATTCCAGTTCCTTGAGTTGAGCTGGGTCCATTTCGACCCCAAACTTGATTTGCATCCAGGTGGTAAGCATCTTCAAGCCGTAGTCTTCGGCTAAGTACGTAACACCCTCCGAGAGGTCGATGTTGGCAATGAACTCGCGGGATTTTTCGAAAATAGCTTCATCGATACGGTCGCGTTCCACCTTTTTCAACGCGGATGCATTGAAGTTCGTCCCGTAGCGAGTGTTCGACCATTTTGCGAGGGCCTCGTACTTCCATTCCGATTCTTCTTCTTCTGGGGGCAAGTTCTCATCAACGGCATCGATGATCTGTGTTTCCGCCTCACGTTCGGCCAAATCGCGGGCATAGAAGCCTGCGGTTTCAGGATCGAGACCGCGGAAGTCCTTGGGTTCCAGTTGACAAGACAATTGGCCACCCGCCCATCGGGCATACGATTCGGCACCGAAGAGAGTGCTCGTGAACTGATCGACGTTGTGATTGATCTGTTCTTGGACTTGATCAAGCACCAGTTGTCGACAGGAAATGCCCTCCAGAATCTTTTGGCGATAGCCATAGATGCTTTTACGCTGGAAGTCCATGACTTCGTCGTACTCAAGAACATTCTTGCGCGACTCGAAGTGTCGTTCTTCCACTTTCTTCTGGGCCGATGAAATGCGCTTCGAAATGAATCGGCTTTCGAGGGCTTCGCCTTCACCCATGCCAAGCTTGCCCATCATATTGCGAACCCAATCACCGGCGAAGATTCGCATCAAGTCGTCTTCAAGCGAAAGATAAAATCGGCTGCTTCCCGGGTCTCCTTGGCGTCCACAACGACCTCGCAGTTGCAAATCGATACGACGCGATTCGTGTCGTTCCGTGCCGACGACCATCAAGCCACCGATCTCGCGAACGAAATTCCCCATCGGTTTCATATTCTCGCTCTCTTCAATCTCCTTGACGAGTGAGTCCCATTCTTCTTTCGGAACTTCGAGCCGAGTAGGATATTTATCTTGGAGGCGAGCCCAAGCCAACGTGTCCGGGTTGCCACCCAAGATAATGTCGGTACCACGACCAGCCATGTTGGTAGCGATGGTTACCGAACCGATTCGCCCTGCCTGAGCGACGATTTCCGCTTCACGTTTGTGCTGTTTGGCGTTCAAAACTTGGTGTGGAATACCACGTTGTTCAAGCAACTTCGAAAGTCGTTCGCTCTTTTCGATCGAAACGGTTCCGACGAGGATGGGGCGGCCTTTTCGTTGAATCGATTTGACCGTTTCTTTGGTAACGACTTGTGATTGCTTCTCGCCTTTCGGGCGAATCGTAAGCTGCTGATCTGATTCTTCCGTAATCTCGCCCATAATTGAATCCGGCCCCTTGATTTCGACGACGTCATACTTGTTGATCATCTCGATATCGTCGGCAACGGCTTTGAATTTTTCTTTTTCGGTCAAGAAAATCGTGTCTGGCGCTTCGATCCGCTGCATGGGGCGATTGGTTGGGATTGCGACCACATCGAGCCCATAGATTTTGTAAAACTCGTTGGCCTCCGTCATGGCTGTTCCGGTCATTCCGGAAAGCTTCTTATAGAGTTTGAAGAAGTTCTGAAGCGTGATTGTGGCCAGCGTCTGATTCTCTTCTTTGATTCTGACCCCTTCTTTGGCTTCGACGGCTTGGTGCAAACCGTCGGACCATTGCCGACCTTCCATCAAGCGGCCGGTAAATTCGTCGACGATGATAATCTCGCCGTCCTTGATGACGTAATTCACGTCGCGCTTGTAGAGATGATGAGCTTTCAGCGAGTTATCCAACAAGTGCGGCCATTCCATGTTGCCGGCCGTGTAGAAACTTTCAACACCAGCAAGTTTCTCCGCGTAGCGAACGCCGTCGTCGGTCATGTTGACCGTATGATCTTTTTCGTTGACTACGAAATGGGTTTCTTTGGTCAGTTGGCGAGCGATCTTGTCGGCTTCGGCGTACTTTCCAACATCTTGATGGGCGGGACCTGAGATGATGAGTGGAGTTCGAGCTTCGTCGATGAGGATGTTGTCAACTTCGTCGATGATCGCGTAACGAAGTGGTCCTTGGCTTTGCTGAAGCGATTTGTGAAAGCGTTCATCGCCGCGTCGAGCGACTCGCATGTTGTCGCGAAGGTAATCAAAGCCGAATTCGTTATTCGTTCCGTAGGTGATGTTGGCCGCGTACGCTTTCTGCTTAGTATCGGTATCCATTCCCGATTGGATGTTGGCGACAGTTAGCCCGAGCCCCATATACAGCGGCGCCATCCACTCCATGTCACGGCGAGCGAGATAGTCATTGACGGTCACGACGTGAACACCGCTCTCCGCCGCCAGTCCGTTTAGGTAAGCCGGGAGCGTTGCGACAAGTGTCTTCCCTTCCCCGGTTACCATTTCGGCAATGTTTCCACCATGAAGCACCATGCCCCCGATTAGCTGTACATCGTAGTGACGCATTCGCAGGAACCGACGACCACCTTCGCGACAAACGGCAAAGGCCTCGACCAGGATATCGTCGAGCGTTTCTCCATCAGCCAGTCGTTGCTGGAACTGAACGGTTTTTTCACGCAGTTCCGCATCGCTTAGCGACATCATCTTTGGTTCGAGGTCATTAATGACACGAACCTTGGCCAGATGCCGACGGACATTTCGGGCGTTCGAGGTCCCGAAAATACCGGTCACACTGCGTCCGATTCCTTCCAGGACGCCATTAAAGACCGATCCGGTTCCTTCCCAGATTTTTTCGAGCATTTCCATAGAGTTCTAAGTTCCACATTTTTCAAGGGTTTATGACATGTTGAAGGGTATCGATTCCCCATAAACAGGTCAATGTTCACGTGACTGTCAACGGTGGATAGAACGTCGAAAAAGGGCGAAAAAGATTGGATCGAGCGTCGTTCGATCCGGAATCGATGTCCGAAGTCCCCAAACTTCATGAGCTGGAGTGCTTGCCAATTATTTCGTTTCTTGAAATCGGCTAACGCTTCAGGCTCAAGAAAATGCGTTTTTGGCAACATCTCCAAGCCAGACTAGCTGTCCCGTGCGCTCAGGATGCGCGGCGGACGTCACCGAAGCGATGAGCGGCTGGAATGATATCGGGCGTATTTTCACGCTCGCGAGCCTGTCGCTGGATTTCCCATGACGCTTGAATGGCGTCGGTGATTCGCTCCGCCACGGCTAGGACGCGATGTCCGGCGTGCCCGTCAACCATCGGCGGTCTTGATTGCCGAATGGCATCTTGAAAGTCTCTCAGCTCAAGCTCGATGGCGTTCACTGGGGTCGTTGTCACGGAGCGATGCGGAAGCCACTTCGAGAATAGCGTTTCGTGAATCGACTTTCGTTCCGCTTCCGGTAGCTTATCGGCACGGAATTCTCCATTCGTAACGGCCTCGCACGATTCGATTACTTCGGCTGTCCCTTTCGCGAAGTCGAGATCGGCCGTCATCTTATCTGTCATGACTCGCATCGATCGTTGCGGAAGGCGGCTGACGCGTGAGGCATATAGTCTTGCAACTGCGCCATTCTCGAACCGTAATCGAGCTTCTGCCCAGTCTTCAAGAGCCCCGAGAACAGCTTGGCCACTTGCTGAAACATCGATGACCGGCGAGTCGATGGCATCGAGAACCAGATCGAGATCATGAATCATGAGGTCGAGCACGACTCCAATATCGGTACTGCGACCGGTATAAGTGCTGGCTCGATGCGACTCGATGTACAACGGATGTTCCAAGCTTGGACGCAAAGCTTGCCAAGCAGGATTGAATCGTTCCACATGTCCGACTTGCAAAGTACATTGCCGTCGTTCTGCGATCTGGAGCAACATGGATGCTTGTCGCGATGATCGGACCAGCGGCTTTTCGACAAAGCAATGCAATCCTCGTTCCAGCGCCCATAGAGCCGATTCGAGATGAACCGCCGTTGGGGTTGCGATGATGACCGCTTCGACTTGTTCGCCTAGCAAACGAAAGTCTTCAAGCGTTGGGACTTGAAATTCTTTTTCGATCGCTGCTCGGGCGTCAGGGTTCGGGTCGGCCACGGCTTCAATTTTGTAGCCTTCGATCCCCTTGAGGAGTCGAGTATGAATTTTCCCGAGATGCCCAGCTCCAATGACAGCGATCGAAAGAGGTTTCACGCGGCTCTCCGGCGATCAAAAGCTCGACCGTGGCGGCCAAGCGATGATTCATCAATGAATTGGAAAAGGACTTCAATCTCGGGAGATAGTTGATCATTGCCAGCGAGAATCTCGCGAGCATGCTTCACGCCGACTTTCGAACGGTAAAGCAGTTTGTGAGCTTCGGAGATAGCACGGATGGCGTCGGTCGAAAAATTCTTTCGCTTGAGTGCGACGACGTTTACGCAACGTGGTCGAGCTGGAAAACCCTCAGCCAACATATAGGGCGGAACATCTTGGAGAACTCGGGAAAGGCCACTGACAAAACTATAGCAGCCGATCGATGCAAAATGGTGAACGGCGACACCGCCACTGAGTGTCGCATCGTGTTGAACCCGAACGTGCCCACCCAGCATGACTGTGTTCGCCATGATGACGCGATCTTCCACTTTGCAATCATGAGCGACGTGAGCACAAGCCATTAGATAGCAATTGTTCCCGACCGACGTGATGCCATCTTCTTTTTCGGTTCCACGATTGACCGTAACCGACTCGCGGAAAACGTTGCAATCACCAATGATGACCTTCGTTGGAGAACCTTGATACGACAAATCCTGTGGCTCCGCCCCAATGACCACTCCGGGAAAGAAATGATTGTCGCGCCCAATCGAGGTGTGCCCTGTCAGCGTTACATTGTTTTCAAGCCGCGTTCCGCGACCGACACGAACGTGAGGTCCGATAACGCAATGATGTCCGATTCGCACATCGTCGTCGAGTTCGGCTCGCGGATCAACCACGGCTGTATGAGCGATTATCGTTGGCATGGAGCAAATCCGGGGCGTTTCTAACTCAGGGTGATTGGTCTCGGCCGAGTTCAAGCATTCTGAGGTGATAAGTCAATAAAGTGTTCATGACGACAGCTAAATCCATCGCATCTTATATTTTTCGTTCGATCGCCTGCAAGGTTGATTTAAATCGATCCGTTCGGAATGGCATCGAGCTGAAAGTGTATTGAATTGTTATGCAGCTCGCTTGAAAACCTGCCTTGTATCAACAGTCTTCCGAGCTTGTTCTTCTAACCAAGCCGCCATTCGTCCATTGAGTATGTGACCACTTCGATAGGCGATGACTTTGCCGCAAATGGGAACACCACACAACGCCAAGTCACCGATTAAGTCAAGCAGCTTATGTCGAGCACACTCATCGTTGAATCTCAAAACGTTATCGATCGGTCCGTTCTGATCAAAGACGAGCAAATCTCGGAATGTCACGTGCTTTGCCAAGCCTTTCGATTGAAGTTGGTCGGCTTCCGCTTTCGTTACAAAGGTTCGGGCCGGAGCAATTTCGTCAAGGTATAAATCTGGCGTAATAGAAGACGAGAATGTTCCTGATGGAATATTCGTGGACGATGGATAATCCAAGCGATACTCGCAGGTAAAACCGGCTTGGCTGGTCGGTGTCACCATGATCCACTGTCGATCGTCACCAATACGATGCGGAGCGTCAATCACGAGACTCTGCACCCATGCTGGCTGCTCGCATATGCCCGATTGGTCCAACGCGATCGCGAAGGCAATTGAGCTTCCATCCATCCCCGGCATTTCACGGGCGGTGCATTCGACCAAGCAATTGTCAATTTGCAAAGCGAACAAGGCCGACAAAATGTGTTCGACCATATCGACAGTAGCGCCTTCGACTGCGAGCCGCGTGCGCAGGGCCGTTTCCATTCGAAGACTAGCCGAAACAGGAATGCGTGGTTGATCCGGCAAGTCAATGCGCTGAAAGACAATGCCCGAGTTCTCGTCGGCTGGTCGGAAAGTAACCGTTATCGGCGTTCCGGACCAGTAGCCGCGGCCACTCACGTGACATACTCGAGCAATCGTTTTTTGACGTCGTTGGACTTGCATCGGCATCCTGCCTGCGAACCAAAGCGAACAGAAATGAGAAACCAATTAATGCGTCAACGGTAGCGTACCTGGATTGACTGCGTTCCGATTACCTGGACCTGCAGTGGGTGCTGGTGCCGGGGCTGCCGCCGCTTGCTTCTTAAGCTGTTCAAGGACAATGTTGGTCATATCCAACTGAGGACGGCTAAAGACAACCCCTTTTTCAAGCGCCATCTGAATCGTGGCCGGTTGCTTGAGGTCTGGGGCTTCCGTGTTGGCTCGGAGTACCAAGTCAATTTGATTGTATTCCGCCAGCTGAGCGATCAACGTTTGTAAAGCGGTATAGAACTCCAAAGCCATCTTGGCTTCGAGATCTTCCAAATCCTTTTCGCGACGAACGCTATCAAGCTTGAGTTGAGCTTCTTGTTGAGTCAACTTTTCTTGAAGCTTGTTGAAGTCGGGACTTCCTTCGTTCAGCATCTTGAGCTGTTCGGCTTCGGTAACAATCGCTTGGCGGCGCTTGTTAAGATCTTCTTGAGCCACCTTCACTTGTTCGCGAATCTGCTGCTGTTGCAGCTTGATCGTTGGGTGGTTCTTAACAATCAGACCAACGTCGATTACAGCGATTTTTGTTCCCTGGGTCGGCGCCGCAGCTTGGGTAGCTGGAGCAGCTGCCTGTGCAAACAAATGCGAGCCGCAAGACAACGATCCGGAAATCATCAGGGCCTGAGCGGCCAATTTGACAACACGCACTGTTCAACACTCCTTGTCACGTGACGGTTTATTGTTTCATCGAGCTTTAGCTAAACGCCATGCGCTCGATGTTAAGCTGCCGAATTCTGCTCATCCTGAACCGGCTTCGACAGCCTTACGTTTGATTGTTACGAGATTCTTCAGCCAGGTAAATAGCGATCCTGGATAAACTTGGTTTCACTTCGCGGCATAACCTATGTTCGTCATGTCGCGGAAACTATCGATTCTTTAAGGTGGACCAAGTTTGGCTTCGATTTCCAGCTGCTGCTGACCACGCTGAATCAAAAGCTTCACCAGTTCACCTTCACTCTTCTTCGCCAACCGCTCGGAAACCTTTTCAGGATTCGCAAGTCGGTCGCCGTCTACGCTCAATATCCAATCTCCCGACTGAAGACCAGCTAGTTCGGCCGGGGAACCTGGCGTGACCGAAGCGATCTCCACGGCACTTCCTGCATCGTTCAAGCTCATCCGTATCCCTAACTTGGCTTTACGCTCAATCGGAATGCGGATGTTGGCTCGACCTTTGACAGCTAAATACTTTGGTCGTTCGGGATTTTTTGCCAGATCGGACCCTAGCTGGTAAACCATATCGGTTATTGCGACCATGCCGGCTGTATTGATTTTCTCAAAATCGTCAGAAGGACGATGGTAGTCATCGTGAAGCCCGGTAAAGAGGTGAAGCACGGGGACTCTTTGCTCGTAAAATGGCTGATGATCGCTCGGCCCCAGTCCTTCGATTTGCTTGCTAATGTTCAAGCCATAGCGATGACTCATCGCGTCGATCATTCGATCAAAGGTTGTTGCCGTTCCAGTTCCATAGACAACGAGTTGCCGGTCGGCCATCCTTCCGACCATGTCGAGATTGATCATAGCGACCGTCGCATCGATGCCGAATCGCGGATGTGCCACGTAATAGCGGCTCCCTAACAAACCCCGTTCCTCGCTCGTGAATCCGATGAACACGATCCGACGGCGTGGTTCGCCAAGCGGATCGTCCAATGAAAATCGGCGTGAAACTTCCAGGAGTGTCGCTGTCCCTGATGCGTTGTCGTCAGCCCCGTTGTGGACTTCGATGGTCCCCGGGGCAAGCGAACCAGGACCTCCCATCCCCACATGGTCATAGTGGGCTCCAATGACGATCGTTTCATTGGCTAAGGCACCCGAGCCCGGAATGCAAGCGATCACATTTTTCACCTTGAGCTGGGACTTTTCGAGAAAAGTTTCACCAGCGGCGGTCATATTCGGCAACACGAACGAACGAGGCTTAAGATCGGCATCAATTTGTTGCTCGATCGATTCGATAGTCAGCCCTGGCTGACCTTGGTGAAGTAGGCTGTTGAGGACTTTTCGCGTAATGAATAGTGCAGGGAGTTTTTCATTGGCAAGTCCTTTGCCAGCATCCTCGATGCCCGGTAGCGATTCCTCACCAGTTTGAGACAGGGCACCATTCTTGGCGGAGAGATGATCGTTGACGAAGATGATTCCGACGGCGCCATGATTCTTGGCATTCGCCATCTTCGTACCATAGAGAGCGTGTCGGCTCGACTTCGTCCCGTCGAAGGGACTCTTGGGATCGCTCTGCTGTGGTTCCTTCCGGAGCATGATCACCATTTTTCCTTTTACGTCCACACCGGAATATTCGTCGTATTCCAAGTTTGCTTTCTTGTTCGAAATGCCGTATCCGACAAAAGCCAGCGGAGCGTTGAAGGACGAGTTGGCTCCAATCGATACTGGACGAAAATCTCGGTCGAGCGTCAGCGAGGTTTGAAGCTGATCACCGATTTTCCATTGCAAACGATTCTTTTCCGGCTTCGAAGCCCTTGTATCACCTGGGATGGTGAACTCTTGAAACGGTGAGTTGTTGAAAAGATCGGTTTGAAGACCAAGCGATTGCCAACGCTGAGCTATATAGTCGGCGGCTTTTTCCAGCCCACCGGTACCCGGCCCGCGTCCACGCATATCGTCCGATGCAAGATAGCGCACATCGGCCGCCAAACGTTCTTGGGCTTCCAATGCTAGCTCTGTTTGAGCTTTGCTGAGCGGAATGCGATCGACAGGCGATTCCGCAACCAAGCATTGCGGTGCGAGCGTCAGCAGGAGGCTCACAAGACTTTTCCGAAACAAAGTGAGCCTCAAACACAACAAAAGACTAAAAATAAGATGCAGTGAGATAGGACGACGCAACCGAGAATGCGACTCTCACCATTGTAGGCAGAAGGTCGATCGAAACGCAGAGCAATTTTTCCTAAAGAAGTCTGCTTGCCCGTCAGGAACAGGATCGAAAACCGACCATTAAATTAAATCGCGTGCTCGCGTCGATAGTCCGATGGCGATAGCTTGGTTTCCCGTTTGAACGCGGCGGCGAGGTACTCGGCGTGCTCAAAACCGGTCCGCAGTGCGATTTGTCCAATAGATAGATCGGTACTCTGAAGCAGCTCTTTCACCCGCTGAATTCGAATTCGCTGAATCTCGTCATGCGGTGTTCGACCGAGGGCCTTCCGGAAACGCGATTCGAACACGCGTCGCGATAACGGGATCTCGCTCAAAATATCGGTCACGCGAATATTCTCATTGGCATGCAGGCGAATGTAGCGTAAAGCCGACGCGATCTCGCGATCTTCGATTGCTAAGATATCGGTTGATGCCCGAATATGAATGCCAAGTGCTTTCGTGAGGAGCGGTTGATCAATTGCAACTTCTTCGCCATCCATCATCCGATCCAAGAGCTGAGCGGCGTCAAAACCGGTCTTCTTCGTATCGGGAATGATACTCGACAGCGGCGGTTCGGCTAACTCGCATAGCAACTGATCATTGTCGACCCCGAGAACCGCGATCTCTTCGGGAACCGCAATCTGAAGTTCGCGACAAACATCGAGTACTTCCTGAGCTTTAAAATCGTAACAGGCCATGATCGCGGTCGGTCGAGGTAAGCTTTGCAGCCAAACCGCTAGCCGCTTCTTTTCGCGATCCCAACTGTACTTCGAGTCGTATCGGGCGATCGCTTCATGTTCAAAGAAATCGATTCCTCCTTGCTGGGCGAGTTGCTTAAAACATTCACACCGCGCCACCGACCACGCAAAACCTGGGTCGCCGCAGTAAGCGAAGTATTTAAACCCGCGTTCTTTGAAGTGTTCGAAGGCGAGTTGCGCAATCGATTGATCATCGGTATCGGCCCAAGGAACGGTGGGCAAGTGTCGCGTCGCGCTCAAATCGACAATTGGAACCCCAAACTTTTTCAGCCGATCACCGATTTCGGCCGTTTCGATCCGAGCGATGATCCCATCCCCTTTCCAGTCATCGAGCCATTGCGGCGGCATGGCCCCGCGCTCTTGCTCTGAAAGATAGATCGACCAATTGGCTCGCTGCTTGGTGTAAGCGACGATCCCTTCGAGCAAACCACGCGAGTAGCCATTCGATGTTTCGACTAACAATGCGACGGAACGTCGGACCGACATAGCAACCTGCGGTGAAAAACCTACGAAGATTAACGCAAATTCTACTGGTTTTCATTCGGCTATCGACCGCAAAATAGGCAAATACCTACAAAACAAAGGGGAAATACTCGCAATTTTCCCCGTCCTCTTCCGCGTAAGAAAGCTTAGTATCATGACTGCGTTTCCTGAAGTGACCAAGATTCGCTACGAAGGTCCCGACTCGGACAATCCGCTCGCCTTCCGTTGGTACAACCCCGAGGAGGTCATCGAGGGGAAGACGATGAAGGAGCATCTTCGCTTTACCGTTGTCTATTGGCATACCTTCCGCGGCACGGGGAGCGACCCATTCGGAAGTGGGACAATGATTCGGCCATGGGACGATGGAAGCGAGTCAGTAGAAAACGCTTGTCGTCGAGCGCGAGTTGCCTTTGAGTTTTTTGAAAAGCTCGATGCGCCGTTTTATGCCTTCCATGATCGCGATGTTGCACCCGAGGGGAAGACGCTGGCGGAAAGCAACGCCAATCTTGATGCCGTTGCGAAAGTCCTCAAAGAAGAGCAACAACGGACTGGAGTAAAACTGCTGTGGGGCACGGCGAACATGTTTAGCAATCGGCGCTTTATGCACGGCGCGGCTACCACATGCAACGTCGAAGTTTTTGCGTTTGCAGCGGCTCAGGTGAAGAAAGCGCTCGAAGTCACGAAAGATCTTGGCGGCGAAAATTATGTTTTCTGGGGTGGTCGTGAAGGCTATCAATGCCTCTACAACACCGACATGAAACGCGAGCTGGATCATCTCGGTCGCTTCTTCCACATGGCGGTCGACTATGCCAAAGAGATTGGTTTCAAAGGACAATTCTTGATCGAGCCAAAGCCCAAAGAGCCGACCAAGCATCAATACGATTCAGATGTGGCAGCCTGCTTGAATTTCTTGCGCAGCTACGGACTCGAAAAGCATTTTAAGCTCAACATCGAGACGAATCATGCAACGCTCGCTGGTCATGAGATGATGCACGAGCTCGAATGCGCCGGAATGCAGGGTGCGCTGGGCTCGATTGACGCCAATACGGGCGACTTATTGCTCGGTTGGGATACCGATCAGTTCGCTACGAACTACTATCTCACGACTCAAACCATGTTGGTCTTGCTTAAGTATGGCTTGTCACCGGGCGGTGTGAACTTCGATGCGAAGGTTCGCCGCGAGAGCTTTGAGCCAATCGATCTGTTCTATGCACACATTGGAAGTATGGATGCATTCGCGCGGGGCTTGAAAGTCGCAGCCGCCATTCGAGCCGACCGAGCCTTAGAACGAATCGTTCAAGATCGTTATTCATCGTGGGACAGTGAGCTTGGCCGGAAGATTGAAAGCGGATTAGTGAATTTGCGCGATCTGGAAGCCATCATGCTGGAAAAAGGCGACGCCGCTCCGAATGCGAGCGGACGCCAAGAATTGCTTGAAAACATTGTCAATCGATATCTTGATAAAGTGAAGTAACCCACTTCCAGTTCGCGGACCTCTTAGCGACTGCGTCAATGGCTTCTGTCTTCGACGCCGCAAAAGAAAAAAGCGGGCTTTGCCTTATTCGACAAACCCCGCTTTCGCAGTTTCAAGCTTCAGCTGTACGCTTCCCTCGCAGATGATTTAGAAGAGACGTCAACCTTTTAATCGTATTCGCGGTCTAGAGCATTTTCATGAACGACGTAGGCTTGGAAAACGGGGTCAGGTACCAAAAGCCGGAACGGCCCTTCGGGTGCTTTGCACTTTTGGTACCTGACCCCGTTTTCCGAATGGCTATATGAAAAATGAA
>JANOAI010000626.1:0-21115 GCA_031411055.1 Pirellulaceae bacterium | reverse complement strand
TTAGCTTCGAGCCGAATTCCGCTAACAGCTAATCGCTCATGAATTTCGCAAACGAATCAACCCACAGATTCTGCGGAAGAGCCAAAAATTTGAAGTATTTCCAGATTCGGCCTTGCCCGGCAGACCAGAACGCATATTAATTTTACGTACGCTTTGCGTGTGCTTTGCGTGCGGAGCGAATCTGCTCGAATCAGTGAAAAGGAAAGAGGAAGTCGATGCCGTTTTTAATGGTGAACTTGGATGACGCTGCCGATTGTCGGCGAGCGATGCGACATTTAAATGGAGTTTTAGGGGGGCCGGGTGGATCTGGTTCCAATTGCGATAAGCCACACCGGCCAGGCGGCAAGCACCGCGTTGAAAGCCAAATGGGTGTCGAATCGTTCGGTGGATGGAGGAAAAAAGAAGCTGTTGAAGGGGGGCTGGGTCCGGATGCCGAGAAGCTTGCCATGATCCGTGAACTCCCGCTTCCGGCGAAGCTGGAACGACTTAAGCAACGCGGACTATGGAAGCACCTAGTCGCGATTGCCAAGCAAGGTGAAGTTGCTCGATCGCTCGCTGAATTCGATAAGGAGCTTGCGTTGCCGCAAAATAAGATGCGATCGCTCAAGGCGATTATGGCCAAACTCGAAAATCGTTTTGGATTGCAATTTCTCGACGTTAATCTCGAAGCCGGACAGGATGAAGCTGGCAATCCTCGATATTCAATGCCTCATCGGATCCGCAAGCAAATATTGCGAATTTCGGACATGTAGCGAACGCTCCAGGAAAATGGAAACAGCCTGTGTGGAAGGCAGCCCACACGACTCAACAAGATCGAATATGCTAGGGAAGATGGACTCTCTCGTTTCGGGAGAGCATGACTACCTCACTCATTGTTGCAGGATTCGACTGAATAGCATGTATGCTCAACGACGAAGCGTAAAGGCTGCGGCCCGTCCAAAGTGGTTGCTCAACGTTATTTCCGGTTCCGCCATTCCGCTCATGCACTTTCTGCTTGTCGGATTTTGTATCGATTCAAGGGCTGTCGAAGCGGACGATTCAACCCTGATGCTAACGTTTGTCGGTGACATTATGCTGGATGGTGGCCCGGGGCATTTACTTGCCAACGGTCAGGATCCCTTTGCGCCGTGTGCTGAGATACTCAAAAGTTCTGATTTCACAATCGGGAACCTCGAATGCGTTCTCGGTAAGGGGGGCGAGCAGCTAAACAAAGCGTACATCTTTCGCGGAGCGACTGATTCACCGCAATATCTTAAAAAGCATTTTGACGCCTTGAGCCTTGCAAACAATCATTCATATGACTTTGGACCGGATGGACTGAAGGAAATGATTCGTATTCTAAAGGACAATCAAATCCCCTTTTTTGGCGCGGGAGCGAATCTTACCGAAGCTCGAAGCCCGTTGGTTCTTGAGTCCAAGGGACGGCGAATTGCGTTGCTTGGATACAACGAATTTCGATCCGAACACTATGCCGCAACCGATTCGCAATATGGAAATGCGCCGTATATCGAAGAATATGTTTTGCAGGATATTCGAAAGGCTCGGGACACCCATCGTTGCGATATCGTTATTCCATTTCTCCACTGGGGCGAGGAAATGGAAGAGGTGCCTCGCCCCGACCAACAAATCTTGGCGAAACGGATGGTCGAAGCCGGAGCTTCGGCCGTGATCGGTACGCACCCGCATGTCACCCAAACTGTCGATGTGTACCGCGAAGCCCCGATCGTCTATAGTATCGGAAATTTCGTCTTCGATTATTTTCCTGTCGATCCACCGAAGTGGTTCGGATGGATTGTCGATTTTGAAATCCGAAAAGACGGTCCCATCCGAATGCGCAAGCATGTCGTCGAACTGGATCCCGTCGGCGTGCCGCACCTCATTGAAAGCGATACCCCTTAGGAATTATTCCAGCCTCGCCGGTTTGCGCATCGTTGTCTCTGCACATCTTCACCCTCCCGCTTGCGAGAGGGTCGAACGCAGCGAGGGGAGGGCAACTGTTACTAACGCTACTTGCCCCCTCCCCGAAGCCTCGTCCCTCGGTTTCGGCCTTCCCAAGGGGAGGACGAAGGTTGGAATCGTGAAGGATTTGAAGAGACCAATGCTGAAAGAAGGCAGCGTTCGAAAGAACAAAGATCCATTTGGACTGTTCGGTTTTTCCTAAAAACGCTATGAATCTTGCTTTGGGAGAGTCTGCGATTTCTAGTAAACCGGTTGAGAAAAATCAGAAACACGGAACGGCTGTCGCGAGACTCGCCGTCTATATCTTTGTTACGATTTTGATCAGTTCCATTCTCTTAATTCTCAACGTGGGTGTCGTGTATGCGCTTTTCACGTGGGTGTCGAGAGCATCCTTATCGGAAGAGTATGCACAAAAGATTGGCCAGTTCGTCTTGTTCACGGGACCTTTCCTCCTCCTTTTTCCTGAGTGGTTGATTTACGACTCGCTCGTTTCCCCGCTACGACATAAACACAAGTGATTCAGTTACTACTTATTCGGCACGCACAATCGGCCAACAATGCTCTTCCCGAATCGCAACGGGTTCCAGACCCAGGTTTGACTGAGCTCGGGTATCGTCAAGCCAATGCACTTGCAGAATTCTTTCACTCGCGGCCACCCACGCACCTGTATTGTAGTGCCTTTCGACGCGCTCTCGAAACAACCTTCCCCATTGTCAAAAAATTGCAGCTCACACCCGAAGTACGTTGGGACTTGTTCGAACAGGGTGGTTGTTACGAGGGCTATATTTCAGGGAAAACAAAACCTTTTGCCGGGATGGGACGTTCGCAAATCCGAGAATCTTTTGGTGACTGGAAGATCGATCCTCAAATCCTCGACGACGGATGGTATCGAGGGCATCCTTTGGAATCCGACCAGATGGCTGTCGCTCGCGCCGAACGCGTCGCGAATTGGCTGACGCATGAGATCGTTCCCGAACATAGGGAACGAAAGGCACCCTCAAGAATTGCCTGTGTCATACATGCCGACTTCAAGATCTTGCTTCTTCAATCACTCATGAAGTTCGCAACCCGGAATTCATCTTCAGAATTCACATCGTTCTATCAGCGCGGCCAAGAGCCGTGGAATACTTCCTTGACCGAATTGGAATGGCGTTCCGGAGAGTGGCATTTGAACTCGCTCAACCAAGTACCGCACCTTGAGCCAAGCTATCAGTCGTAGCGAAGAGATCGTTCGCAAATTAACGGTCATGCTACATAACCGTGCGTGATAGTGAGACGTTGGTTGGAACGGTGAAATGGGAGAGGTTTCAATGATTTTTGATGAAATCGTTGGCCTTTTCATACACCGCAATCGCGCTCGGCGATTTAGTCAAAACAGAGTGTAAATAAACGGTGCAGCGCCAGTGGAACTAAGAATTACCAAGATGCCAATGAGCCCAAAGGCAAGCAAGATCGGGATGAGCCACCATTTCTTGTTTTCAACAATGAAAACGAGAAATTCCTCCATCAACGAAAGCGGCTTTTCAATTCCAGCCTTCACAAATTCATTCTCTTCGCTTTTTTCTTCTATCATTTCAATAGCCATACCCCGAGTTAGAAGCGGCGATAATATCGATCGAGCTCTTTGGGTTGCGATTTGGTCTTCCAGTAAGACTTGGTGGCGATACTCATTCTAAGCTTCAATGCATCGCGTTGCATCCTCCGAAAGACAAATCCGATCGGGCAAAAGATGAACAAGTAGATAAAGAGCATCGCTAGCTCGCCCAGAAGCATGCCAATGGGAGCAGTCGCCACCATGATTCCAACAAAAAGCGGGCGCACAAGCGACGGCACGCACCAAGAAAGCAATGCAAGTGCCAACCCGACGCTAACCAAGATCATCAACGACACGAAACTGAATCCCCACCACCAACCGATAATCGGCAAGACGACAGTGCAGCAACAACCAAATTGCCTAAGCTGACTTGGCGATGGTGACCAATTGATTGAAACTAGTTTCATGATGGGCAATTTTGTTAATCAAGTTGGAATTGTTGTAAAAAGCGTTCCCGTTCCTGAGGGTCAGTAGGAATCGGCTGTTCTGATTTTTTGAGTAAGAAATTCCCGATTACGAGCGCATCCATATCGGTCATCATAAAGCATCGATATGCGTCCATCGGCGTACAAACGATCGGTTCGCTGCGAACGTTGAAGCTCGTATTGATCATCACTGGACATCCTGTTGTCGCATGAAACTTGGTCAGCAGTTTGTAAAGCAAAGGATTGCGAATTTCGTCGACTGTCTGAATGCGGGCTGAATAGTCAACATGCGTTACAGCTGGTAGCGTTGAACGGCTCTCGTTCAAACTTGCCAAACCAACGCTTGCTCCAATAGACTTACACGCCGGCAAGCGATGTTCGGCACGCAATGGTGCGACGAGCAACATGTAAGGGCTCTCGAGGCCAGTTTTCCACTCGAAGAACTTATCAACATGTTCTTGCAAAACAATCGGCGCGAAAGGTCGAAATGACTCGCGAAACTTAATCTTCTGGTTCATGACTGATTGCATGCGAGGACTTCGTGCATCGCCAAGGATACTTCGCGATCCGAGAGCTCGCGGACCGAATTCCATTCTTCCCTGGAACCAACCGACCACATTTTCGTTGGCGATTAGCTCCGCCGTCGCCTCGCACATAGGATCGTCCGATTCGAACCGATGATAGACAGCTCGCAGCTTTTCTAAGACTTGCTGGATCTGACTATCCGAAAACGAAGAGCCAAGTAGCGAACCACGTTGGCGATCGATAGTCGTATGCGGCTTCGAATTCTTCAGTAGCTGATGCCAAATGAACAGCGCAGCTCCCAACGCCCCCCCTGCGTCGCCAGCCGCTGGCTGAATCCAGAGTTCTTCGAACGGACCGTCTCGCAAAATCCGACCGTTGCCGACACAGTTTAAGGCCACGCCGCCGGCAAGAACTAAGTTCTTCGAGCCAGTAACTTGATGGGCATGTTTCGCCATTCGTAGCATGGCTTCTTCCGTTACCGTTTGTATCGATGCGGCAAGGTCCATTTCTCTCTGAGTTAATGGCGCTTCGGGTTCTCGCGGCTCGCCACCAAAGAGACGATGAAACTTCTTGCTCGTCATCGTCAATCCCTGACAATAGTTGAAGTAGCTCATATCCATCCAGAAGGAACCATCGTTCTTGAGCTCGATCAGATGATCAAGGATCAGTTTTTGGAACCGTGGTTTACCGTACGGTGCTAATCCCATCAATTTGTATTCGCCGCTATTAACCCGAAAACCGGTGTAATAGGTGAACGCCGAGTAGAGGAGTCCTAAAGAATGCGGGAACCGAAGTTCGTGATTCAGCGTCAACGAGGAACCTTGCCCGTAGCCAATGCAAGCTGTTGACCACTCACCAACACCATCCATCGTGAGGATGGCGGCTTCTTCGAAAGGTGAAGGAAAAAATGCGCTGGCTGCATGCGACTCATGGTGGTCCAAATAGACAATCCGACGACGATAACCAGCCAGAGCATCATGAATCGAGGATGAAATGTGGAGCTTTTCTTTAAGCCAAATGGGGATCGCTTGACGAAAGGAACGATACCCTCGTGGAACAAACGCCAAATACGTTTCCAAAAGACGCTCGAATTTCCTGAACGGCTTGTCGTAGAACCCGACATAGTCCAAATTTTCAGGCCGTAGTCCTGCATGATCTAAGCAAAACTGAATAGCATGCTTCGGGAAATCTGGATCATGCTTTTTTCGTGTAAACCGTTCTTCCTGGGCAGCCGCCACGATTTCGCCGTCGACGACTAATACGGCCGCTGAATCGTGATAAAAAGCCGAGATTCCCAAGATTGCTGTCATCGTCGCAGTTTAACGAGTGAACGCGACTTGATGTAGTGTGCCACACGTCTCCGTCGTCGTGACTCTCTAACTCTTGTCGTCGTGACTCTAGTCGCGATTCGTCGTCGTGGCGATTGAGACGACAGAGCGTCGCCGCACTCAATCTGTTAGAATGATGTGACGTATTGTAAGCTCGCATGCAATGCACTTGACCATTTTTTCCACTCTGCCTGTGGCCAAACAGCCTCGGCGACGCTCTAGATTTTTTAAAATAAGTTGTCCATGAATGAGCATTTTGCATTCCGATATCCCTGAGCCACCTGCCGCGAACGCTGTTCGTATCGTTCACGTTGGCGATACCGTTGGAAAGCCGGGAGTTCATATCGCCTGCATGGCAACTCCATGGTTGAAACGACGGGTCAAGGCAAATTTCGTGATTGTCAACGCGGAAAACGCGGCCGATGGGACTGGCTTGCGCGTCAAGGAGTACAAGCGGCTGGTTGATGCAGGCGTCGATGCCATTACCCTTGGCGATCACATCTACCGCAAACGCGAGATCATGGAGACGCTCAACACGGCTCCAAATATAGTCAAGCCAGCCAACTTCCCCCCTTCATCGCCCGGAAAAACTTGGTGCGTGGTCTCGACGGAATCCGGTGTTCCGATCGCTGTAACCAGCGCGCTAGGCCGGGTCTTTATGCGCCCGGTTGACTGTCCGTTCATCGCGTTGGAACGCGTACTCAGCGAGATCCCTCCCGAAGTAAAAATTCGCGTTCTCGACTTGCACGCCGAAGCGACCAGCGACAAGCAAACCATCGGGCGACACTTCGATGGCCGACTGACAGCTTGTCTTGGAACCCACACGCACGTGACGACTGCCGATGAGCAAATCTATCCGAAGGGAACTGGCTTTCAGTGTGACATCGGGATGACTGGTTCTTATGAAAGCATCTTAGGACGCGAGATCGAGCCCGTCATCGGTACAAACCTCTCCTTTGAGCCCTTCCCATTTGACGTCGCACGCGGCGACGTCCGATTAGCCGCCACGTGGTTCGACGCCGACCCCGAAACCGGACTCTGCCTCGCTATCGGGCGCATCCAATGGCCACTCTCTTTGCTTCAACAATGGGAAGCCGAACTTGCCGAACGACAGAAGCAACTCTGATGTTTTCTAGGAGTCGACTAATTCGATCCCGCCGAATTCGTTTTGGATTTGAGAATATTAGCCAATGCTTCTGGAATCGAACGAATGTGGAGGTCGCGTTGGGGGAAGGCGATCTCAATACCGGACGCGGCGAAGCGACGGTGGATTTCGGTAAGTAATTCATGACGAGTTAAGACGCGGGCATCGAGATTCGTCAAGAAGAGTCGGGCAATAATGTTGAGCGAACTGTCCCCAAAGTTATCGAGATAAGCGGTTGGCGGCGGGTCCGTCATGATATTCGAGTGCTTTTCACAAATTTCACGTATGATGTGACAAGCCTGTTCCGTATCCGAACCATAGGCTACTCCAATATTGAGTACCAAACGATTCGTCGTATCGGAAAGCGTCCAGTTCAAGAGCCGTCCGGTAATCAAATCTTTGTTTGGAATAATGAGCTCTTGGCGATCCCAGTTCGTAATGGTCGTCGCTCGCATTCGAATTCGACTGACCGAACCGGTCGTATCGCCCAGCGTGATTACGTCACCCACGCGAATCGGCTGTTCAAATAGGAGAATCAAGCCCGAGACAAAATTGGCGAAAATTTCTTGTAAGCCGAAACCAAGCCCGACACCCAAGGCCGCAACGAGCCATTGAATACTCCCCCAGCTTACCCCGATAAACTGAAATGTAAGCACAATGCCGAACATTAAAATGACGTATCGAGAAATCGAGGCGATGGCGTAACGCGCTGCATTGTCAAACGGTAGACGCTGTAGCAATGCGATCTCGAGCAACCCAGGTAGGTTTTTTGCTGCGACATAGGTCATGATAACGAAGGGAGCCGTCACCAAGAGATGAGCCAACGTAAACGGTGTTTTTTCGTCGACCGTCCAAAGGGTAATGGAATTGAGTGCATTCACGGCGGGTAAGACGCCAGACCAGATGTACCCTAACGCGACTACCCCAATGACAACCAACACGCTAAACGACAAACGCAAAGTTTGTGCCTTGATTTCGGCTAAGTCGATCGGCTTTACGCCGTGCGGTTGATCGATGGAACTCGACTCGGGGCCAAGTATTCTCGCTGGAACAAAGTTTTGTTGGCTCACCCCTTCCGGTTCGCGTTGCTGCGCGACTTCCAATCGTTGGCGAGCTTGATCCGTCATAATGCGCCGACGGCTGAGCATGAGCCATCGATAGACGATCTGATAAATCAGAAACAAACCCAGCATGGTAACGAGCGATGTATGGCAAAGCATCGATAACCGTACCGCGGTGTAATGGTAACCGCTCAGGCTATTAAGACAGAGCAACAATGGCCCCGTGACCATGATCGAGTACCAGATATATCGTAGCCGTTCGATCCATCCTCCTTGGGTTTGCGTCAAATAACTCGCAAGGACCCCGGTACTTGGGCGTAGCACGATTGCGAAGAACAGAGTGCAAAGCAACATCAGGATCGTAAAGCAAAGACGTCCCAAAGCATGTTCGTACATTTCGTTGTTCAAATTAAACAACAAGGCACAGACTGCGACCGAAGGAACACCGAGGTCGATTAACCAACGTAGATGTCGGCGAAAGGTACTTGTCGAGGCAAGTGGCCACTCGAAATGTTTTTCCGCCAAACCATTCGCTCGACAGACTTGTCGCACGACTTCCAGCGGGTAAAAGTACCGAGCGGCGACAAGACAAGCTAATCCTAAGGAAGCGGTGAACGATTGTGGCGAGCCAGCTTGCTGTAGTCGATAGCCGAAATAGAGCAACAGCAAGGGTACCGGGGCCGCCAACAGCAAACAGAACAAAATACACTTGGCGGTCGGCATAAACTCGACCACAGTCGTCCGTTCAGCTTGTATGCCGAGCGTTCCGACTAATCGCCGCATATGCGAGGTGTAAAAAAGGAGGGTGAACCAGAACAAGCCGAAGGCAAACGGCTGCCATGTTTTTTGCTGAAGTCCGACGAACAAATCTTTGCCGGCTTGCCACCATCGTTCATATCCAAAGACGTATTGAACCGCTGGCCAGAGTTTCTGAATATCCGATTTGCTGACAGGCTCCGCGGATCGCACCCAAAGAATCTGCTGGTCGATGAACGCTCGATACATGAGAACTTGCTCAATGGTGGCTTGTTTGATGTCAGCAAGTTTGGACAGGTTATCCGAATAGTTATTGGCGTCGGTCACAAAATTCGTCACGACATCGCGTTCGGCCGATTGCAATCGCGTATCCTGAGGTGTCGCTTCTAATCGGTTGCTAGGGAATTCGCGAACCGTTTCTAATGTGCCACTTTCCGACATTGCAGGATCAAGTTTGTCGTTCTTCCAATCCTCAAGTTCGATGATAAGCGTTTCGGTCTGCTGCATCCGTGTAAGCAGTTCACTCAACTCACGATCAAGGTTTCCCTCGTCCGGTAGCTCATTGCGATGCCGACGAAGGAGCATGCCATTCCAACTGTTGATGCCGCGAAAGAGTTGCGAGCGATGGGCCTGGCTTCGATCGGTCATAATTCGATGACGTTCGACCCAAAAGTCTAAAAATGATTGAGCCTGTTCGATCTCGATCTGCAAAGCCGTGTTCTGTTTGGCCAAGTCAAACCATTTCTTGGCCCGAGCCACCAGATCCTTTGCGCGTTGCGATGGAGACTCGGCAGCCAAGGCTTCAACGCGTAGACGTTGTTCTTCAACTTTGGTTTCTCGACGTTTATTCAGCTCTTCGACGATTTCTTTAACGCGAGCGTTATAGTAACGTTCGTCGGCGGTAAAACTGGCTTTGCGAAGAGGTAGCAATTCGGCTTCGGCTTCAATGACGCGCATCTCTTGCTCATGCTTGCGAATCTGCTCCGAAAGCGACGCCATCTGGGCGCGAAGCAAAACGAGCTCGGCTTCACGAATGAGCGGATCTTGAACTTCGGCCGCCGGCAAGGCAACCAATTTTTCGCTCAGTTTTTTCAAGCTCGATTTCTCTTCAGCGATCGAACGCGGAAGTTCCTTCTTGCTAGCTTCGCGCGAGGTGATGGTTGCTTCCGTTTTGGTGCGACCCTCGGTTGCCGCTTGAAGACTAGTCTGTTTAGCCTGAAGAAGGCTTTGCAACGCGGACAGCTGATACGACCGCAGGGCATTGACGGAGATCAAATCGCGGGCCGGTGGGTTGTCTTGCATCCGCTTTGCTTCGAGCGTGGCCGTTGGCGCAGCTTCGGCTTTGGCGGCCAATTCTTTGGTTTGTTTTTCGGTTTCACTTTTCAGTCGTAACTCGGAAACAATCGACTCATAGATAGCAATCAAGCTTTGCTTTTGTGCCGCTAGAATGGTTCGGTCCGATTGGAGCTGCGCAATGCGGCTCTGAGCTTGTTCAATCGTGGGAACTTCCGCTGAGTTGGTCGATCGGTCAGCAGCTGTCGCTCCGGTCGTTTCCTGAGCCAACGCGGAGGGACCAAAATAGAGAACGGCAATGCCGAGAAGAAAGGCGATGAAACGCATCATGCACAAACAATGGTTCAACCAATGTCTACCGCATGGAAATCGACATGATGGTCCTGAGGCGGCGCGAGACCAACGCCATTTCCCGCCATCTTTTTTCAACCATCCATGCATTTGTAGTTTCTCCTGCCGCTCAGTCTAAAGCCTCGGCACGCAAGCGGACAAGGCTCTTCAGAACTAAATTGTCGATGACTTGAATTGGCGTTTTAATAGCCTTCGAGAGGGCTGGACCATCGCCACCCGAAAGAACGATTTGAATTTCTTTTCGATCGCCTTGAAATTGTTGCGAGTATTTGTCGATCAACAATTCGATGCCACCCACAAATCCCGCGTTCACCCCAGCCATGATCGCATCGTTCGTATTCCTACCTGGGATGACAACTCGCGTGGGATCCGAGGGGGGAGCCAACCAAGGCAAGTGTGCTGTCCCGAGCGCCAGGTATTTCAAGGTCAATGAGATTCCAGGCATAATCGCGCCGCCATGATAGACTCCCTTTTCATCAATCCAATCGACCGTAATCGCCGTTCCGGCTTGGATGACGATTAAGGGAGACGGTCGGGCTAGCGAACGCCACGCACCCCAAGCCGCCACCAAACGATCGATTCCAACTTGTTCAGGAATATCAACCTGACATGAAATCGGAATATCTTTGTGCGAGAGAACGCGAAGCTCATCGAATGGGTGTAGCTCACGAAAACAGTGTTTGATCGATTCAAGCGCCTGAGGCTGGACGGAGCTTACTAGCCATCGCACAATCGGTTGATCGGAAGCAACGGACCGACACCGCTGAATGACTTCCGAAATGGCTTCCAAATCGTCGAGCGCGGACCATTGCGACCCTCCTTCGTCCCACTCCTTCGGCGGGGCCTTTCTTTGATCGTTTTGATTTCTCCAATAAAGCTTTTCGATCGAAAGAAAATCCGATTTCGAATCGATCTCCTTTCTTATCTCCGACTTGTTAGCGATATCGTCGGCAGGATGGCTAGCCGATGCATCCTTGTGGTTGGCGGAAAACGCCAGAGCCATCGCCATCTTAAGACCGCTATTGCCAATATCAATAACGCCGACGAACGATGCGACGTTCATGGGCTTGGCTTAGCCGGCTCCGGCTGTTGGGCTAAAAGATCGGCAATCCGATGCGTCAAGATATTGAGCCCTTGGCCGGTAACGGCACTTATCATTAAGACGTCATCGCGACCGGTGGTCTCTTTCAAGCGGGTATGGATTTCCTGGGAATCTGGCAACTCTGACTTAGTCATCGCGATGATCTCAGGTCGGGCGGCGAGTTCACTGCTGTATTCCGCTAGCTCTTTGCGAATCGCGAGGTAGTTTTCGATCGGATCGGTTCCATCCATCGGCATTGGCTCGACAAGATGAACAAGAATTCCAGCACGCATAATGTGACGAAGGAAATCATGCCCAAGCCCCACGCCATGGGAAGCACCTTCGATCAAGCCAGGAATGTCGGCCATGACAAAGTTGCGATCAATGTCGATCGAGACTAAGCCAAGGTTGGGAAATTTCGTGGTGAATGGATAGTCTGCAATCTCGGGTCGTGCCCGTGAAAGTCGACTCAGAAGTGTGCTCTTTCCAGCATTAGGCTTCCCGACGAGTCCGACATCGGCAATCGACTTAAGCTCTAAAATAACTCGACGTCGTTCGCCTTCACCGCCAGACGTTGTTTCGCGCGGCGCTTGATTTTGAGCCGATTTGAAATGGGTATTCCCCCATCCGCCTCGACCACCACGTGCTCCGACGACTTCGGCACCAGCCACATCGAGATCGCGGAGAATAATCCCCGACTCTTTATCGATGAGGACCGTCCCGGGGGGAACGCGTAGAATGAGATCCTGGCCGTTTCGTCCGTGACAGTCTTTTCCGAGCCCGGGGCCGCCAGGATCAGCCCGCCAATGTCGTTGATGCGCAAACTCGACCAGCGAGTTGACACCAGGTACAGCACGAATGATTACGCTTCCGCCCGAACCACCGTCGCCACCGCAAGGTCCGCCACGAGGGACGTGCTTTTCGCGACGAAAGGCCATGCAGCCATTTCCGCCACTTCCAGCCATGAGCTCGATTTCAACGCGATCGACAAACATGGCAATTCGTTTTCAGGTATGCGTAAGCGTGCGACAGAAAAAACTAAAGCCGCATCCGACGGCGGCGAACAAATTCAAAAAATTAGTCGGACACCCTTTCTCAAGAGCATCGTCACACCGAGAAACAGGAGTTGACCGCTCTTTCTTTTGAGCCTGGGGCGCCAGCCGATTCCATGGAAAAATCGGCTAGCGCCTCAGGCTAAAGGGATCGACGATTTGCTGTGTGATAAAGGACTAGCCATCTAAAATACACAAGACAGCCCTTGAAAGGCTGTCTCATTTCAAAAAACTAAGCTTGGGAGCGCCAACTGGCTTCACTAGGCGGAAGCGGCAGGTTTCACGTTGATACGCCGACCTTCTTGGTCGAAGTAAACATTTCCTTCGATCAACGAGAAAATCGTGTAGTCATTGCCGATCCCAACGTTTTGTCCAGGATGCCATTTTGTGCCAACCTGGCGAATCAAAATGTTACCCGGACGTACGAGTTCACCGCCAAATCGCTTGACTCCGCGTCGTTGAGCGTTGCTGTCTCGACCGTTACGAGTCGAGCCCTGGCCTTTCTTATGTGCCATCGAACGAAAATCCTAAATCGTGGAAAAACACCAAATTTGAGCCGCGTAGCTTACCTATAGATCCAGACATAGGCAAGGCGTTTTTCCAGCCCGCCAAACTGTTTCAGCGCATACTTTTGGGATTCAGGGTCGACGAAGGCAGGAACACCCAGCCGAATCTGATCTTCGGTTGGGGCAATCGTGTCTCCCGGTCTCCAAAAATGAAGCTGCAAAGTCTTGCGGGCGTAGGCTTTTTCGCCGGAAACATCGGTTTTGACTTTATACGCGTTGGTAAGTCCGCGTACCTGAATCAGGAAAAAATCGGTTTCGGGCGGGATGTCGATCCAGGTTGCGACTCCCCAAACAGCGAAATCTTGGTCGCCAATGCTTGGTTTGATCTCCTGGCGCGAAATGCTGATTTCATCCAACAAAGGCTTTCCAATCCGCTCGCGTTCCGCGATTGCAGGCACAACCGTAGAAAGAATCTTGGAAGAAAACTCCGCTTTGGTTTGAGGATTCACGAACGTAAATTTCGGGAAAAAACGGACGTGCTTGGAAAAAGCTTCGAGCGGAGCCTTTGCAATCCCGGTACCTGCCTCGACGTTCTCAACTTGAGGATACAAATCTTTGCCGATGTACCGGACCCGATAAACTAGGTACCAAACCAGCTTCCTTTGGAGCGTGCCTGTTTTATTCGGAATATCGACTTCAATCGTCCGGACCGGCTTGAACGCAAACTCGAGCCCCCAGACCGGATGCCGGAGTGTGACATTCTTACCCATTTCGAGCAATGTCTCACTCGAGGAAGCGAAATTGGGCCCCCCTTTTGAAAATTCAGGCTGCGACCAAGCTAGCTCGGGATGTTTGGCAACAAAATCAAGATTCGTCGGCCCAATGGCCGTGTCCTCCGCATTTTGGTCGGGATCAATAATCGTTAAAACGCCCGGAGCCAAATCTCTGGCCGGCAATCCAGCCCCCTCGGCTGGGACAGAAACTAAGCCATTCGTCCTTCCAGGTACCGAAATGCCAGGCTGCGGCTGACAAAAAGCCGAGCCCGCCAAAAGCAAGCAACCGAAGAATCCAAAGATTATTTGTGAGCAGCGATTCACGGGATGTCGGACTTTGAGGGTAAGAATCGTAAATCCTAAGCCGCCGGCAATTGCCGTATAAACTTTGGTTATGAGGTTGTGTTCGCAGTATAATTGCCGATTCACAACTCGGTCAACGAACTTCCCCTAATTTCGCTTGGCCTCAGGTTTGCTTTACCCTCAAAATGATTACATCCGGATCGCAATAGCCCCGTAGTTGCCTTATTTAGTAGCATGCGGGTGGATACTCCGATCGTTTTTTAGGCTTTTCTGCCAATCAAAAGGGTTACGTATGGAATTTCAAGTGCAGTCGCAATCGACAGGCGAATCGAATTCTCACGAGAACCCGGTCTCGCGAAGGCAGGACTATGACACGGTCGGCTACTATGACGAGATGTTCCTGGCCGATGGAACGCCACGGCCCGCTGCCAGTCGGCTTGCCCAGAGACTCGAACGACTCGACCCGAATGAACTTCAAAAGCGACAAAAAGCAGCCGATGTCGAGCTCTTGAACATGGGGATAACATTCAACGTTTATGGGCACGCTGCAGGCACGGAGAAAGTCTGGCCCTTCGATCTCATTCCGCGGGTCATCGACGAAACCGAGTGGCTGCAAGTGGAAGCGGGACTAAAACAGCGAATTCGCGCCTTGAACATGTTTATTGCGGACATGTATCACGAGCAGCGGATCATCAAAGAAGGAATCGTCCCAGCCTATATGCTCGAATCGAGCAAAGGTTATTTAAAAGAGATTCATGGCATGAAGCCTGCCAAAGGAATATGGTGCCACATCACCGGGACGGACCTTGTTCGTGCGGTCGATGGCAAAATCTACGTTCTAGAAGACAACCTTCGCTGCCCATCGGGTGTGTCGTATGTTTTGGAGAATCGCGAAGTCATGAAGCGCACCTTTCCGCAACTCTTCGATGGCCAATCCATTTTGCCCGTCGAAAGCTATCCGGAGCAGCTTCTGAAAATGTTGCAATACGTTGCACCGGAGTCGTCTCGCGACCCAACGGTTGTTGTCTTAACCCCAGGTATTTACAACTCGGCATACTTTGAGCACTGCTTCTTAGCTCAACAAATGGGGGTTGAATTGGTTCAAGGCTCGGATCTGGTGGTGAACAATGGATATGTATTCATGCGCACAACACAAGGACTTGAAAAAATTGACGTCATCTACCGACGCATCGACGACGACTTTCTGGACCCAGACATGCTCCGCAAAGATTCAACCCTCGGCGTCCGAGGGCTGATGGAGGTATATCGGGCTGGACGGGTCGCATTGGTCAATGCCCCGGGCACCGGTGTCGCCGACGACAAAGCCGTTTACGCGTACGTTTCGAAGATGATTAAATTCTACCTCGGTGAAGAAATGATCCTTCCAAACGTGGAGACATACCTCTGCGGCGAAGAGAGTGATCGTAAATACGTTCTCGACAACATGGCCGATTTGGTGATCAAACCCGCCAACGAATCGGGTGGCTACGGAATTTTGCTAGGCCCCCGCGCGACTCAAGACGAGCTCAACAAATATCGCGAGCTGATTCTTGATAACCCCCGAAACTACGTTGCCCAACCCATGCTTTCTTTATCGCGCGTTCCGACGCTCTGTGGGGACCGCCTGGAAGGACGCCACGTCGATCTTCGCCCCTATATTCTCTATGGAGAAGATATTTACGTCTTGCCGGGTGGACTGACCCGCGTCGCCTTGGTCAAAGGCTCGCTCGTCGTCAACTCCTCTCAAGGTGGCGGGAGTAAGGACACATGGGTTTTAAGACAAGCAATGTAAGCGAGTGCTCGGCTATGTTTTTAAAGTCGTCTTTCGCTCAGCGAAAGATTGGAAAAGTCAAAACTTTCGCGAAGCGAAAGCCGACTATTGGATGGATTAGAAACAGAGCCTAACAACGTCCAATTATCCGACGGTGATTTCCCTTTCCCCTCCTTGCACTCTAAAACTATCGAATGCTTTCACGCGTTGCAGAATCAATTTTTTGGATGAGCCGCTACACCGAACGCGCCGAAAACGTCGCTCGGTTCATTGATGTGACTCTCAACCTTTCCCTCGAGCAAGGCAATGCAGGTCCCAACCAATGGGATGCGTTGGTTTACACCACCGGTGACCAAGATTTGTTTAAAGAGCTTTATGGTGTAGCGAATCAAGAGAACGTCATTAAGTTCCTTACGTTCGACGAAAAGAATCCGAACGCGATCATCACTTGCTTGCGAAACGCTCGAGAAAACGCACGAACAAGTCGCGATATTATTAGCTCCCAGATGTGGGAAGAACTCAATAAGTTCTACCTCCTCGTTCAAAACGCCGGCCGAGACGGGATGGCACTTGGCTCGCCATATGAATTCTTCGGTAAGATCAAACAAGCTGGCTATTCGCTCGAAGGAGTGACTACCGGAACGATGTCACACGGCGAAGCCTGGCACTTCAGTCGTCTTGGCTCCATGGTCGAACGGGCTGATAAGACGTCCCGAATTCTCGACGTGAAATACTTTCTATTGCTCCCCGATGTCAACGATGTTGGTACACCGGTCGATATCATGCAGTGGGGAATGCTTCTCAAGAGCGCAAGCGCGCTCGAAATGTACCGAAAGCAGTATGGGCGATTAGAACGCACAAATGTGGTCGAGTTCTTGGTGTTGAACCGCTACTTCCCGCGGTCGATCCATTTCTGCATTTCGCGTGCAGAACAATCGCTATTGTCCATAACGGATGGTCGCGCTGGTGCTTACAACAACAAAGCCGAGCAGATGCTCGGTCGAACCCGTTCAGAACTCGATTACCTTTCGCTTGACGATATTATGGAGCAAGGGCTCCACGAATTTATCGACGCGTTCCAATTGCGACTGAACCAAGTCGGAGACGCTATCTTTCAGACGTTTTTTGCCAAAGAACCGCCTGCCGATAAGGCCGCGGGCAAATAACGCTTCTTCAAAAAGTCGACTTGGGTGTGTTAGGTCAAACTATTCTGAGAAAATACCGTCGATTCGGCGCTTGCCCTGGCTTTTTGGAATAGCCTTGTCCCGAATGCCAACTCACCTTATAATTCGCCCCCTCAAAGTACATTTCTTGTCCTTTCGTAGCCATTTTTAGCCAATCATGACTCTCGATAAGAGCCTCAAAGTCCGAGCCGGAGCAATTTCCAGCCGGAACGTCCTCAACCGTGCCGAACGCATTAAGCGTCTCCAAGACCTCGATAAATGGTCTGACGAGATGGGCGTTGTCGGTATGGCCAAAGTTCGTGTTCCTAAGATTTCACTCAAGAAAAAGAAGAAAGTGAAGAAGGAAGACGAAGCCGACGACAAGAAGAAGAAAAAGAAGTAACAAGCTTCTTCAAGCCCAGGTATTGGGTTTTAAACTTCTGCTCGCACGCGAATCTCGCAAAATGCTCGGCAACCACCGAGCATTTTTCGCTTTTTTAACGATGCCTACTCCTTGATGCCTCAGGCACGAGTCCTTGATGCCCATGAGGAGGTCGCCTCGCTTCCGAACCAACGATCACGCAATCAATAGCCTCGCCCGCTTGCGCATTGGTCTCTACACAACTTCACCCTCCCGCTTGCGGGAGGGTCGAGCGCAGCGAGGGGAGGGCAAAGGTTACTAACGCTACTCGTCAAGTCACTCGCATGCGCGTTTTGAAGTTGCACGATTGAGACCCGAAGGGTCGGTAAATCCTATGCACGAGGCTGATAAGCCCCGGTTCAGATATCGCTCGTCAACCAAGCCCCGAAAGGGGCGACACAGCTTGCCTTGTACCGCCCCTCCGGGGCTTTGGACTCTAGAAAATCCGCGTTCCGATGGCTTCGCCATCGGCAGAGGTTGTTCCGGGCCTTCGGCCCTGCGGAAAGTGTGCAACATCAAAACCTACGCCTCGTGTTATACGATTTGGGACAGTCGAGTTAAGACAACGCCGAACGTCGTTGGGCCAGCCATGCTTTCACTTCCGCGAGTGGTTTGCAATTGAAAACTTGATCGCGTTGGAGACCGGCTCTTCGAGCGACTTGGATTCCAAACTTCATGAGTCGAAGATTGGCGATCGAATGGGCATCGGTGTTGATTACAAATTCGACGCCTTGCGACGCAGCCCGCATCACGTGGACGTCGCTCAGATCCAGTCGCCATGGATTCGCATTGATTTCAAGAAACTTTTTATGATCGACCGCGGCTTGGAATATTGTATCGAGATCGACATCGTAAGCTTCACGACGATTGAGTAATCGCCCTGTTGGATGCGAAATGGCATTCACCGATGGGTGGCGAATCGCATTCAGAATTCGCTGTGTAATCTCATCGCGAGATTGCTTTTGACCGAAATGGATGCTTGCCATGACCCAATCGGCTTTGCTCAAAACGTCATCCGGTAGATCCATCGTCCCATCTTCGAGGATATCGCATTCGATTCCTTTCAAAACGAGAAATTTTTCGGTCCCGTTGGCAACATGGAACCGATCGATTGCCTCCCATTGTTCGAGCACCCGTTCAGCGGTCAGTCCGCGGGCAACACTTACGCGCTGGCTATGGTCCGTAATCGCGATGTACTGCATGCCGATACTTTGAGCCGCCTCGACCATTTCCTCAATCGAATTCTCACCGTCGGTCGCGGTCGTGTGCATGTGCAAATCACCCCGCATATCGGCTAGTTTTACGGAACCAGACGCGATTTTTTCAAAGGCCTCGGACCACTCAAAACGATTCTCGCGAAACTCCGGCAGAACGAATGACAGACCAAGGGCCCGATAGATTCCTGCCTCATCGGCTCCGGCAACGACATTCGATTCATCGTCGATCGAGGCCAAGGAATACTCGTTCAAACGCAAGCCATGCTTCTTGGCCATTCCTCGTAGAACGACGTTATGCTCTTTGCTTCCCGTAAAATACTGCAATGCAGCCCCCCACGAATTTTCCGGAACGACACGCAAGTCGACCTGAAAAGCGTCAGCCACGCGAATGCTTGACTTCGTTGGCCCATGGAGAATAACTTCGCGAGTGTCCGCAAAAGCGATAAAGTGCGCCATGGCATCGGCCGGCTGGTCGCTTACAGCTAAAATGTCGAGGTCGCCGACCGTCTCCTTGCCACGTCGATACGAACCTGCGAAATCAAACTTGATGATTGCATGGCTTGCAGAAAGATGAATCCGCAATGATTCCACCAGCCGTTCTGCCGCATCACGCGTTAAACGCCGATTGGCTTGCTCCGCGATCTCCAACCCGTCAAGGATCGATTTTTGCGTTTTTGCTCCAAAGCCCTTCAATTCTTGCACCCGATTCGATTCGCAAGCGATTCGGAGCTCCGCCAGGTCGCGAACCCCGAGTTCTTTAAAAAGTACGCCAACTTTTTTAGCGCCAAGACCTGGGATACGGAGGAGGCTACGAAGCGACGGCGGGACTTTCTCGCGGAGCTTCTGAAGCTGTGGGAGCTCGCCTTCTGTCACGAGAACCTTGGATTTTTCCGCTAAAGTGGAACCGATCCCATCAATCGTGGCTAAATCGCGACCGTCGTGAATCCATTGACTTACGGAATCGGAAAGATCGCGAATAATCTGCGAACCATTGCGATAAGCTCGAACTCGGAATGGACTTTCACCATCAATTTCGAGTAGATCAGCCATCTCGTCGAAAACATCGGCGATTTGATCGTTACGCATGAGTTGGGTAGTACCCTTGCCATTGTGGAGCGAGATGCAAACATTACAACTATTAGCCTGATGTTAGATCAGGATACCGTCCCCGAACAAGGAAGGAACGATCCCTTGAACGCTTTCAATCCCCTGCCACCGATTTTGGATTCGCAGGCCTATCAAAGCTACCAACGTCAACGGCAAATGACGCTCGGCGATTTGCTCTTGGAAAATCGAATCGTTTTCCTCCAAGGCGAAATATATACCGGGAACGCCAACGAAGTCGTTATGAAGCTGTTGTACCTTCAAAGCGAGAATCGCCGCAAGGATATCCACTTCTATTTGAATTCGCCCGGTGGCGAAGTCGTCTCGACCTTAGCCATCTATGACACGATGCAGATGCTATCCTGCCCAGTCGCCACGTACTGCGTTGGCCAAGCCGCATCAGGCGCCGCAGTTCTCTTAGCTGGCGGTGCGAAAGGGAAGAGATTCTGCTTGCCGAACAGTTCCGTTATGGTTCATCAACCCCACGGTGGAGTTCGAGGACAAATTTCCGACATCGAAATCCAAGCCGCTGAAATTCTACGCATGCGTCAGCAACTGAACGAAATTCTTTCGTTTCATACTGGCAAAGCTGTCGAAACGATCGCCAAGGATACCGATCGCGATTTCTTCCTCACCGCACTCCAAGCCAAAGATTATGGTCTGGTGGATGCAATTTTGGCCAAGCAAACCGTCCCCGACGATTCAGAGAAGTAAGGAGCACCCCTAGAATGCCAATGATCCCGTATGTGATTGAAAAGGATGGCCGCGAGGAACGCGTCTACGATATTTATTCTCGTTTGCTAAAAGACCGAATCGTCTTTTTGGGAAGCCAAGTCGACGACGAAATCGCGAATGCACTGGTTGCCCAGATGCTCTTCCTTCAATCGGATGACCCAAAAGCCGACATCCACATGTATATCAACAGTCCTGGCGGAAGCGTCAGTGCTGGGCTCGCCATCTATGACACGATGCAGTTCATTTCGTGTGATGTCGCAACCTATTGCATCGGACAAGCTGCTTCCATGGGAGCTGTATTGTTGACGGCCGGCGCAAAGGGTAAGCGATTTTCCCTTCCCAACTCCCGTATCATGATTCATCAGCCATTGGCTGGTATGCAAGGTACGGCCGAAGAAATCGACATTCATGTTCATGAATTCCGTCGAACCAAGCGGAAACTTAACGAAATCCTCATAAAGCACTGCGGTCAAAGTCTCGATCAAATCGAAAAAGATACCGACCGCGACCGCTTTATGGACCCGGAAGAAGCCGTTTCTTATGGTCTGATCGA
>JANOAI010000625.1:0-2548 GCA_031411055.1 Pirellulaceae bacterium | reverse complement strand
GACCTAGCTGAAACCGGCACCATCGACAATCAAATGGTAATGCCTCGGTTTGCATTATTAGAGTTGCAAGGCATTGCCGATAGCACCGACAAACTTCGTCGAGTTCGCGGTCGCCGCGGTCTGGATATTTTGGAAAAGTTGCAGCATCATGAAAAACTCGAATTTTCCATTTACGATCGAGAGCTCCCTGAATTCGTTGGGCAATCGGTCGATATGAAGCTCGTTTTGCTTGCCAAACACCTCAATGGGAAGCTCGTCACGTGCGACTTTAATCTCAATAAAGTTGCAAAGATTCACAATATCGACGTTATCAACGTCAACGAAATTGCAAAGTCCTTGCGACCACAATTCTTACCAGGCGAAGCCTTTCAGCTTAAAGTCGTGAAGCAAGGTGAAGGTCATGACCAGGGGATCGGCTACCTCGACGATGGAACGATGGTTGTTGTTGAAGGCGGTCGCGATCGAATTGGAAAGTCGGTTGGGGTTGTCGTAACAAGTACCCTTCAAACGCAGTCGGGGCGGATGATTTTCGTCCGTGTGGATGATAACAGTCCCAGTGCGATGGGCTAAGCCGTTCGACTTACGTTGATTTAAATCTCTTTCCCAAGAGCATTGCTGGAACGATAAGGGCGCAGACTGCGATTGCATGACACTGGCCAGCAAATTGGAGCGCCAGCATTGCATCTAAAAAGATGATCGACATGATGGCTTGTTTGACCGCACGCTGGATGGTGGCAGGCGACGGCTTGAGGATAGATTCCATCGCTCGTCGAGCCCAAGGGAGAGCTAAGAGCGAGATAGCGATTGGGTAGCCCAAGGTGGCGTTCACTCGAAGTGATGCTGGGGAGGGGGCAAAGGCACTTACCGAGGCAAGCATCGCGATTCCAATCAAGCTACAGCACCAACCGAGCGGCAGGTTGGCGTTTTGCTTCGCCTCGGCTTCTCGTCTGGCTGCCCAGGTAATCCCCATCACAAAGACTCCGTGGCCGAAAGCCGCCAACCACAAATGAGGTAAATACCAAGGCTGAAAGGGTTCGTTCCACCAACCCAGGGAAATCCCCATTAACAAGCTACAGACGCGGCATAAACCCATCAAAATGGGTCCAGCGAAGGTCGCTTTGAGAGGTCCGTCGTACAGCCAAATCAAAAGGGATAGGAAGACCGCAATGCCCAAAGTGGTGCTGGACCGCAGAGAAAATGGACCCTCGACCATGTGAAGGCTCATCGGGCCAAAAACGAATGACGAGCGAGTCTGGTCAATCCATTTAGAGTTTGAGAGTTCCGACGCCCGGCTCGCAATGAAAACGACCAAAAGTCCCGCGATTATCAAGCCATAAGCGACTTGTCGAGCCGTTTTTACGGAGATATTTCCTGATGCCAATGGCCGCCTTCGATTCTGCTGCTGATCCTTCGACAGATCATAGACGTCGTTCAGGATCATCCCGGACCAATAGAAAAACAGGGTCGCCAGTACGATCAAGAAGACCAAAACCCCGGGCTGCCACGAGGCCAATCCGAGGGCTGAACCGGCCAAAACGTCGGCGATCACCGTAAAGGAGTTAGGAATACGAACGAGTTTCAGCCAGGAAACCCATTTCGATTCTGACGAGCGATCTAATTTCAAGTTTCCACCATTTTCATATCTGAGCCGCCGATCGCGCCTCAGTTTACCCTCTGAAACCAGCTTTCTGCGTCCTGGTAAGGCAGAACGCAAAGCCTCGGTAAAAGTTAAGTTGATCAAGATTCCGAAATCGGTAATGGACATCCAAGCTTACCCAATCTGCACTCCCCCAACACGATGGGGGTTCCCAATTGGCGTCGCACGTACGCAAACCGCGACGAGCGAACTGGAACGGTTCGATATTTGGCGGTCAATTTCAAAAATCTGATCGTCGTAACTCCTTTCGCAGTTGCTGTTTATAGCATGTTTTAAAAATTCGCCGAAAAGCCATTGCGGAAGGGGGCGAAATCTGGATGATTCTCGCTCCCTTGATCCGGCGACCGGCACTGCCGACGCGAGATCAAGGACTGAGCTTCTCGAAGATTTCATCAAACGGCTGTTGACGCAGCCCAAGACGGTCGATAAGATTGCTCTCCCTTCGAAACGGGAAAAATAGGCTCTCGAGCCTCTCTTTTCACGCCGAAGAATTTGATCTTTGACAATTTGGTTGGATTGGTAGATGGCATCTTACGTCACACCGAATCTCTGTTCCTTTCCGGACGGATGAGGATGTGTGACATATATGATTTTGTTTGAAAGTCGGTTTTTTTAGATTCTTGAAAGAGAATTTCTGAAACACGAGTTCAAACGAGCGCAATAAAATAGAGAAGCGAGAAAGCATTGCACGGCTTGGTGGTTAGAATCATCCACCTTGAGAAATGCAATGCGCATCGAAGTCGACGCAGTTTGATACGGCCTGTTGAAGTTGGGTTTGGAGTCGTGGAGTAAAGGCTTGGCTGGATTGGCTGGAGATCAAAAACTGTTTTCGAACGAGCGCAATAAGATATAGGCGAAAGTGGAACGCGTTGGTTTTGGTTCTGGTTCACG